>DASWOE010000422.1:0-17972 GCA_036398875.1 Rhizomicrobium sp. | reverse complement strand
TCCGCCATGCGCGACGCTAGCAAACGCCCGGTGCCCGCGAAATTGCGGGCGCCGCACGCCGAACCTGCGGCCGCAGATAGGTGCAGCCACCTACAAATGCTTGCGGACAGGAACCAAGGCGTACCGCGTCCCGCTCAGGCTCCCATCAGCGTCGCCGACGGCGTCTCGCCGAACCGGGCTTTGTAGATCTTCGAGAACTGGCTGAAATTGGAGAATCCGGCGTTGACCGCGGCCTGGCTGACCGTCGCGCCGGTCGTGCGGCCTTTCTCGAGTTCCTTCCGCGCGATGTCCAGCCGCACGTTGCGGACATAGGCCATCGGAGTCGCGTCGCGCCAGCGCTTGAAGCCGTAGAACATCGACCGCGCACTGACGCCGGCGACGGCCGCGATCCTGTCGACCGTCAGTTCGTCGCGAAGATGCGTGCGGATATAGGCCTCGGCGCGCTTGACATAATAGGGCGCCGCGGTCGGTCCCGGGCGGGAGAAATCCTCGGACTCGCTGTGGCGCAGGCCGGCGAGAAGCATCGTGACCAGCGTATGCTCGAAACTTCTGGCGACGCGTCGGTCGCCCAGCACGGCCGCGCCGGCGCCGTCGGTGCGGACGGCGGTTACGATGCAATCGAGCCAAGCCGAGATGCCCGGGTCGCGCATGATCGGTTCGAAAACCAACCGCCGCGTGAGGCTCTTGCCAAGTTCAGCGGCTGCGGCCTGCTCGATGACGTCGCGATCGATGCGCATGAGGAACTGCAGGCACCGGCCGGGCCAGAACTCCCGGGTGAGATGATCGGGATCGAGCACGAAAACGTCGCCGGGGCCGGCCCTCACGCTTCCGAACGCGCCGTCGAGACGACATTCGCCGTCCAGCAGGAATTGGAAGGAATAATAGGGCGCCGCGTCGGCCTTGGTGATGCGGAAGCCGTCCGTCGTGCTCAGGTCGATGCTGTGCAGGGCAACGCGGCCGATCGAGCATTCCCGGTGAACGAAGTCGAGGAGACTGGATTTGCGCGCGATTTCGAAGCGGTGCGTGCCGGTCGTCGCCCGGATATACTCGCGGCACGCGCCTGCGTCTTCGGTGCGGAAGCGCGGTACACCCAATCCTGTGGCGGCCTGCAGCACAGTCAACTCGCCTTGCAAACAACGCGGCTATGCACTGTGACGTTAGCATGACGTGTCGCTTTCACAAGACCTAGGGGGCCGTCTTGCGAAGGCGAGCGGTCCCTGTTGCCGCCGTACAGCAGTCGCGTCAGCCGCCGGCGTCGAGAAGCTGTCGATAGGCGGGCAGCGTCAGGAATTCGGCACAGTCCGGGGCCGTCGCCATCTCGGCAAACAGCGCGATGGCGGCGGCGAAATGACCGTCTTCCCAGCGGGGGGCGCCCAGCGAGCCGCGAAGCGCGTCCATTTCCTCCATCAGAACCGTGCGGAACAAGTCGGCAGTGACCGTCTCCCCGCTATCCAGCGCCACGCCATGGTAAATCCACTGCCAGATCTGGGTGCGGCAGATCTCGGCGGTGGCCGCGTCTTCCATCAGATTGTAGAGCGGAACGGCGCCGCGCCCGCCAAGCCATGCTTCGATATACTGGACGCCGACGCGGCAACATTCGCGAAGTCCTTCCAGCGTGCGGACGCCTTCATGCGGCGCCAGCAGATCGTCCCGCACCATGTGGACGTCCTGACGCTTGCGCTCGAGCTGGTTCGGCCCGGACAGCTTGCCGAACACCTCCAATGCGACCGGGACGAGATCGGGATGCGCGACCCAGGTGCCGTCATGGCCGTTGCCGGCCTCGCGCTCCTTGTCCGCCCGCACGCGCGCGAAGGCGGCCGCGTTCAGCGCCGCGTCGCCCTTCACCGGGATCTGCGCCGCCATGCCGCCCATCGCGAAGGCGCCGCGTTCGTGGCAGGTGCGGATCAGCAGCAGCGAATAGGCATTGAGAAACGACTTGCCCATCACGACCTGGGCGCGATCCGGCAGAACGAAAGCCGGATTTCTGCCGAGCCGCTTGATGTAGCTGAAGATGTAGTCCCAGCGGCCGCAGTTCAATCCGACGATGTGATCCTTCAGCTCGAACAGGATCTCGTCCATCTCGAAGGCGGCGGGCAAGGTCTCGATCAGCACGGTCGCTTTGATCGTGGCTTGCGGGACGGCAAGCGCAGACTGGGCATGAACGAAAACGTCGTTCCACAGGCGCGCCTCGCGGTGGCTCTCCATCTTCGGCAGATAGAAATATGGTCCGGTTCCGCGGCGGATCTGGACCGCGGCGTTGTGAAAGACGTAGAGGCCGAAATCGAACAGGGCGGCCGACATGGGCTTGCCGTCGATTTCGACATGCGCCTCTTCGAGATGCCAGCCACGCGGCCGCACGATCAGCGTCGCCGGCTTCGCCGTCACCTCATACCGGCGGCCGGAGCCCTCCTCCGCGAAGCCGATCCGGCCCGACCAGTAATCGCGCAGGTTCACCTGGCCGCCGATCACATTGCTCCAGGTCGGCGCGAGCGCGTCCTCGAAATCCGTCATGTAGGATTGCGCGCCGGAATTGAGCGCGTTGACGACCATCTTGCGGCTGTCCGCCGGTCCGGTGATCTCCACCCTGCGGTCGAACAGATCCTTCGGTATCGGCGCGACCTGCCATTGCCCCTCGCGGATCGCGCGCGTCTCCGGCAGGAAATCCGGCAGATCGCCGGCATCGAATGCGGTTTGCCGCATCCGGCGCGCTTCCAGCAGCGCGATGCGCCGCGCGCCGAAATGCCGTTCGAGATCGGCGATGAAGGCAAGTGCGTCCGGCGTTAGGATGGCTTCGAAGCCGGGCGCGAACGGAGCGTTGATCGCTATGCCGTGGGGAATTGCCATGATGGAAACCTTCATTGTTGATGAATGTCGTGACCGGTCGCAGGCGATATTCGCGCCGACCTGCGCAAAGGATATGCGAATCGCCGCAATACCTTTCCCCGCGCCGCAACCAACTGGACCGACAGGCCCATCGGGCTTGGCCGCCGGTCCGGAAGCCGTCAGCATAGCGATGACCTCCACGCCTCACAGAGGAAGGCGCGCTTGCGGGATTTTCAGAAGCCGGGCCGGTCGGCCGTTTATGGCGAGCGGGGGATGGTGGCGACGTCGCATCCCTTCGCGTCACGAGAGGCGGCTCTGGTCCTGACGGAGGGCGGCTCCGCCGCGGACGCCGCCATCGCCGCGGCCGCCGTGCTGTGCGTGGCCGAGCCGCAGATGACGGGCATCGGCGGCGACTGTTTCTGGATCCATGCCGACGCGGCCGGCGCCGTACTGGCCTGCAACGGCTCGGGCCGGACGCCCCGCGGCGCGGATGCCTCCTGGTACGCACGACACAACATAACCGCGCTCGAACCGTGGAGCGCGCATGCGGTCACCATACCGGGCGCGGTGGATGCCTGGTGCCGCCTGCATGCCGCGAAGGGAAGATTGCCGCTGGCGAGGCTGCTGGCGCCGGCGATCCGGCTGGCGGAGGAAGGCTGTATCGTCCATCCGCGCGTGGCGCTGGATTGGGCCTTCTTCCGCGACAGGGTCGCGCGCAACCCCGCGGCCCGCGCCGCCTTCACAAAGGATGGAGCGTCCCTGCGCGCCGGCGACCGCTTCGCCAATCCCGCGCTCGGCGCCACGCTGCGGATCATCGCCGCGCAGGGACGCGCCGCGTTTTACGCTGGCAGCGTTGCGGCAAACCTCACCGCCCTGCTGCGCAACGAAGGCGGGTTACATACCGAGGAGGACTTCGCCGCGCAGGAAAGCGAATTCGTCGAGCCCATCCGCACGACCTATCGCGATCACACGATACTGGAATGTCCGCCCAACGGCCAAGGCATGGCGGCGCTGATCGCACTCAACATCCTGGCGCAATACGACCTGGCCGGCACGAAGACCGGCGAAGCGCTGCGAACGCATCTTTTCGCGGAGGCCACCAAGCTGGCCTACGCCGAACGCAACGCCTGGTGTGCCGATCCGGGATTTGCGGACGGGCCGCTGGCCCAACGCCTCTCCGCCGCCCATGCGCGGGAGCTTGCATCGCAGATCGATCCGCGGCGTGCGATGACGGCGCCCAAGCCGGCCGCCATCGCCCATCGCGACACGGTCTATCTCGCCGTCGTCGATCGGGATCTGAACGCGGTCTCGTTCATCAATTCGATCTTCCACGGCTTCGGCAGCGGTCTGTTCGATCCGAAGACGGGCGTCCTGCTGCACAATCGCGGGCTCGGCTTCTGCTTCGATCCGCAGCATCCCAATGCCATCGGCGCGGCCAAGCGCCCGATGCATACGATCATACCGGGTTTTGCATTCGATTCGCTGGCGCGGCCCTGGATGCCGTTCGGCGTCATGGGCGGCCAATACCAGGCCTCGGGCCACGCGCAATTCATCGTCCACGTCGTCGAACGTGGGCTCGACCCGCAACAGGCCATCGAGCAGCCGCGCAGCTTTGCTTTCGACGGCAGCCTGGAGGTGGAATCCGGCTTCGACGCAGGCGTCCTCTCCGAGCTTGCCGGGTTCGGACACAAGCTGCGGCCGGCGGCGGAGCCGATCGGCGGCGCTCAGGCGATCCAGATCGATCATGCGCGCGGCATTTTGATTGCCGGCTCCGATCCGCGGAAGGACGGCTTGGCGATCGGCCTGTAGATGCCGCCCGGCAGGAATGCCAGCTACCGGGACGTGCGCCTTACGAAATGCAGACCCGAATAAGTCGGCTCGCGGCATCGCCACCCGTGGAAAAGACGTGGAAATTGCGCCGATCCGGCGTCAAGCCGCTGCACGCGAGGACATCTTTTTCCCTTCACAGGGAGGAGGCACAGGTTCAATCCCGTCGCGCCAATCATTTTTTCGGCGTGCCGCGCGCGATCCGCGACAGGAGTGCTTTTCATGCCGGGCCGCGCGGGCCGATTTCGGTCAGGCGCGATGGCTCTGCCGCCAGCGGCGGGGCGTCAGGCCGGAAAACCGCTTGAAGACCACCGTAAAATGCGCCTGGGAACTGAACCCGCTCGCAAAAGACAATTCGGCAATCGGCATGTCGGTGGTGGCCAGAATGGCCTGCGCCTTCTCGATACGGCGTCGCAGCACGTATTCATGCGGCCGAACGCCGGTCGCGGCGCGAAACTGCGCGGCGAAGTGCATGCGGCTCAATCCGGCAGCGCCGGCGACATCGGCAAGCGCCAGCGGGGAGTCGAGATGCGTCTCGATGAATTCCGTGGCGCGTTTCAGCCGCCATTTGGGAAGGGCGGAGGCCTTGCGGGCCGATGCCGGCGCGACGTCGCCATAGGAGCCGAGAAGGTGCGTAACGATCGCCAGGCTGAGGAAATCGGCAAACAGGCCGCCGTTCGGATCGTCCGTTCCGGCGATCGACAGCAATGCGGCACAAAGATTCTGCAACAGCGCATCATGCGCGGACAGCGGGTCGCGCAGCGCAATCCCGTCCGTCGGCCATTTGCCGTGCGACCACTCGAAGCACTCCATCAGAAGCAGGTTCGGAATGTGAAAGTGCAGGATGTCATAGGGCCGCGAATGGACGACGCGCGCCGGCAGTCCGGGCGGCGTGATCTGAATCGCTCCCGGAACGACCTCCTGGTGCGGGAAGAATTTCGCTCCCAGGCGCAGGGAAAACCGGGACGGCTGCTGAGCGACGGCAAGGATGTGATAGTCGCCGGCAATTTCAAACGCATGCTCGTTCCGATCCGTCCCCTGCCAGCGCGACAGGAGCAATCCGGGGTTGGCGAGCTCCATGCGATCCAGGATGTCCGGCCGACGCCATGCCCGCTCCGCGTGGATGATGGGGCGTGACGGCTCGGGTCTGGGAAGCGAGATCTGGAACCTCGATGGACCCCGCGCCCTATGGGCGACAAAGGGGTCCGGCTCGCGCTCGTCACGCGGTAATTCGAGAACGCCGTAGTCTGTCATCGCTGCCACCCCGGCTCTGCCGTCGTCGGACCGTTCGGGTTGGTAGCAGGGGTGGAATCGGGCGGCTTCTGTCGAATGACTGGTCAAATGACCGGGGCCGGTCAGCCGGCGGATTGCAGGAGCCGGTTCAGCGCCGTCTGCAGGCCCGAACGGACGGTGATGCCGAGTTTGGGGAAGATCCGGTAGAGGTGATAGCCGACCGTCCGATGGGACAGATAGAGCCGGGCGCCGATCTCCTTGTTCGACAACCCGCCGGCCGCGAGTTCCGCGATCTGGAGCTCCTGCGGCGTGAGCGCGTCCAGCGCCCGTGTCGCCGCGGGCCGGCTGGCTTCGCCCGCGGCGCGAAGCTCCCGCCGCGCCCGATCGCTCATCGGCGCGGCGCCAAGCGCGTCGAAGATGTCGCGCGCCGTCCGCAGCGGCGTGCGCGCATCCATGATCCGGCGCTGGCGGCGCAGCCATGCGCCATAGGCCAGAAGACAGCATCCGCGCCGAAACGGCCACGTCTGCACCTCGGGGCCGAGCGAATCCTGAAAGAATTTTTCCGCCCGATCCGGCGGGGCAAGGAGAGCCTTGCAATAGGAAAGGATCATCCGGACCCATGGCACGGCCGGGGATCCCGCGCGATGCTCGATCTCCTCGACGGCCGCGGCAGCGGCGCCCGTCTGGTCGCAGGACACCGCAGCCTCGACGTAGTCGGCAAGACAGTAGAATTGCAAGCCCTTGTTGAACGACGGATCGCCCGGCGTCCAGATACGCAGCATGTGCTCGTAAGCCTCCACAGGCCGGCCCTCGCCGAGCGCGATGATCCCGCGCGCCTGCTGCAGCATGGCCCGCCAGAAGCTCGTCCCGGGCGAGAGCAACAGCGGCTCCACCTGGTTGGCGCGGGCCTCCGCGGCGTCGAACTGGCCGCGCCTGGCCTCGAGCATCGTCTGCACGACCGTGGCCGCCGCCGCCCACACCGCCTGTGTCGTTTCCTCCGCGAGCCGGGCGGCCTCCGCGCAGTTTTTCAAAGCGCTCATCCAGTCGCCCGTTTCGGTCTCCGCGCAGCTGCGCCCGAAAAGCACCCGCCCCAGATAACCCAGACGTCCCTGCTCCCGGAATGCCGTGCTCGCCGCCGTCAACAAACCGACGGCGAACTCGTATGCGCCGATCGCATTGGCCACGGTGCCCAGGACCCACGCGACCGCCGGATCTTCCCCCGCTGTCGCCACGCGGGCCGCAAGCAGCCCATAGACCTCATGGCCGTGCTCGAGCGGCCCGACATAGCCGGCGATCGCGATCCTGCGTGCGTCGTCCGCGGGCACCGCCAATTCGTTCGCGGCGGCAAGGATGCCTGCGCACACCGTGTCGCTCGCATTGCTCCACCAACAATATTGCGCCGCGCGCCACAGCAGGCCCACCGCCAAATCGTCGTCCCCATGCGCCCGCGCATCGGCGGCGAAACGCGCCAGCGTGGATGCGCGAAAAGGATCCGCGAGCGCCAAAGGCTGGCCGATCTCGCGGATCCAAGCGAGGCGCGCCCGCATGTGCCCCTCCGGCTCCTGCACGTCCGCCTCGCGCAGCAGGCGCTCCACGGCCTCCGGCTGGCCGAGATCGACGGCGAGCGCGGCGGCGCGCAGCAGTCTTTCGCTTTTCGACGCAGCCGTGCCGCTCAGGCGCGCCGCGTTCTCGAGCGCGGCAATCGCCGCCGCAAGGGCGCCCCGCCGCTGCGCCCGCGCGGCAGCGTCGTCGAGTTCCCCGGCCAGGGCGTCATCGGGTCCGATGGCCGATGCCATCCGGTGCCAGATCGGGCGGTCCGAGTGGTCCTTGATCACGCGGGCCAAGGCCGCATGGACGTCATGGTGCATCGCCGCGCTGGCCGCCTGGTGGACCGCCGAACGGATCAGCGGATGGCGAAAATGCACCTCGCCCGCCGCGACCTCGATCAGCATCGCCGAAACCGCCGGCGCCAGCGCGTCGAGCCCGACGCGTTCGCCGAGCAGGACCTCGCCGGCATCCAGCACCTCGCGGAGCGATTTGCTGTCGTTCTCGGCCGCGACCAGCAGCAGCGCGCGCGCGACCGCCGGAAGGCCGGCGGCCCGGCTGAAGAAGGCGCGCTCCAGCCGGTCGGTCAGGGGAAGCCAGTGCGACTCGGCGACTTCCGGCCGCCGCTCGCCGCGCGGCAGTTCGACCAGCGCCAGGGGGTTGCCAGCCGCCTCGTCCAGAAATCGCCGCCGCAGGTCCGACGGCAGATCGGGCGTCCGCGCGTCCAGCAGGCGTTCCGCCGCGGCGGCGGGGAGCCTGAAGAGCTGACGCCTGGGGACCTCCGAATGCGGGAGGAATTCTTCCGAGCCGTGGCGTATCGCCATCAAGAGGACGATGGGATCGGAGCTCAATCGACGCGAGATGAACGCAAGCACATCGCGGCTGGGCTGATCCAGCCATTGGACATCGTCCGCCAGAATCAGGATGGGCTTGCGCGCCGCGCTCTCGGTCAGCAGCGTGAGCGTGGCGAGACCGACCAGAAACAGGTCGGGCGCCGCCGCATCGTCGCTGAGGCCAAAGCCGGCCTGCAAGGCCGATCGCTGGCGCGGCGGCAGCGTCCCGGCCTGCTTCAGGATCGGGCCGACGGCCTGGTGAAGCGCAGAGAAGGGTAGATGCGATTCGGACATCGCACCGGAGAGGCGAAGGACGCGCATGGCGCGGGCCCGGGCCAGATCCTGTGCGACGTCGAGCAGGGCCGATTTGCCGATCCCGGGTTCGCCGCTGATCGTCAGCGCGGCCCCGCTCTGGCGGACGGCGTCGATCAGTCGCTCGACCAGGGCAATATCGTCCTCGCGTCCATAGAGCACAGGCGATGCCGCGCGCACCTGTCCTGCGTTTCGCCGTCGCCCCGATTGCGGCGCTTTTGTCGGGCGCCTCGTCATCAACGCTCCCCCCCGCCGCGCTTATTGTGGAAGCGATCGACCATGAACCGCAAGCCGGGGGCCGAAGAGGCCGAGGCGGCCTTGCGGTCGTGGCGGGATATGCGGCTTCAGGCGGGGGCTTCGAGGTGCCGGTTCAGCGCCGTCTGCAGGCCCGACCGGGCGGTGATGCCGAGTTTGGGGAAGATCCGGTAGAGGTGATAGCCGACCGTCCGATGGGACAGATAGAGCCGGGCGCCGATCTCCTTGTTCGACAGCCCGCCGGCCGCGAGTTCGGCGATCTGGAGCTCCTGCGGCGTGAGCGCGTCCAGCACGCGGCCCGTGCGGGGCCGGCTGGCTTCGCCCGCGGCGCGCAATTCCCGTCTCGCCCGCTCGCTCCAGGGCACGGCGCCCAAAGCATCGAAGATGTCGCGCGCCGTCCGCAGCGGCAGGCGCGCATCGATGCTGCGGCGCTGGCGCCGCAGCCATTCGCCATAGGCGAGAGACAACCGCCCGCGCAGGAACGGCCAGTTCTGCCCGCCGGTGGCCAGACCGTCCTGGTAGAAGGCCTCCGCCCGGTCCGGCGCGGCGAGCAAGGCCTTGCCGTAGAAGAGCATCATCTGAACCCACGGCACGGCGACCGGCGCCGAACGCCGCTCCACCTCCGCGATGGCCGCCGCTGCCGCGGCGTCCTGGCCGCAGGACTGCGCCGCCTCGACGTAGTCCGCCAGGCTGAAAAACTGTAGGCCCGTGTTGAAGGCCGGATCGCCGGGCGTGTGCACGCGCTGCAATTGTTCGTAAGCCTCCGCTTGCCGGCCGGCGCCGAGCGCGGCGATGCCGCGCGCGTTCTGCAGCATCGCCAGCCAGAAGCTGATGCCCGGCGACGTCACCAGCCGCTCTGCCTGTCCCGCATGGGCCTCCGCGGCTTCGAAGTTGCCGCGCATGGCGGCGAGTCTCGCCTGCACGATGGTCGCCGCGGCGACCCAGACCGTCTGTCCCGTTTCTTCTCCGAACCGGACCGCCTCCGCGGAACTTCGGACGGCACCCATCCAATCGCCCGTCTCGGTCTCGGCGAAGCTGCGCGCGAAGAGCACCCGTGCCAGATCGCCCAGGCGTCCCTGCTCGCGAAAGGCCGTGCTCGCCTCGGTCAGGCAGCTGACGCCGAAATCAAACGCACCGACCGTATTGGCCGCGAGGCCCAGGATCCACGCCGCCACCGGGTCCGCGATGCCTGCCGCGGCATGGGCGGCAAGCTGCCGATAGACCGCATGCCCGTTGTTGAGCGGTTCGATATAGGAGGCGATCGCGATCAGCCGCGCATCGGTCGCGGGCAGTTCCATCTCGCGCGCCGCGGCATCGACGCCCGCGCGTACCGTGTCGCTGGCGCTGCCCCACCAGCAGCGCTGCGCCGCGCGCCAGAGCAGGCCCAGCGCCAGGTCGTCGTCGCCATGCGTCCGCGCATCGGCGGCAAAGCCGACCAGCGCGGATATCCGCGCAAGGTCGTTGACCGTCAAAGGCTGGCTGATCTCGCGGATCCAGGCGAAGCTTGCCCGTACATGCGGCTGCTGCTGGTCCGGTTCCGCCTCGCGCAGCAGGCGCTCCACCGTTTCCGGCTGGCCGAGATCGGCGGCGAAGGCGGCGGCGCGTAGCAATCTTGCGCTTTTCGACACCGCCGCGGCGCTCATGCGCGCCGCGTTCTCGAGCGCGGCAATCGCCGTCGCCAGCGCGCCGCGCCGCTGCGATCGCATGGCGGCGCTGTCGAGTTCTTCGGCCAGCGCTTCATCGGGTCCGATCGCCGAGGCCAGGCGATGCCATAGGGGACGATCCGACTGGTCGCTGATGACACGGGCCAGAGCCGCGTGTGCGTCGTGGCGCATCACGGGATTGGCCGCCTGGTGCACCGCCGAGCGGACGAGCGGATGGCGGAACCGCACCTCGCCGGCATCGACCTCGATCAGCAGCGCCGACACCGCCGGCGCCAGCGTGTCGAGACCGACGCGTTCGCCGAGCAGGACCTCGCCGGCATCCAGCACCTCGCGGAGCGATTTGCTGTCGTTCTCGGCGACAACCAGCAACAGCATGCGCGTCGCCGCCGGAAGGCCCGAGACCCGGCTGAAGAAGGCGCGCTCCAGGCGGTCGGTCAGCGGAAGCCAATGCGAGTCGGCGGCTTCCGGCCGGCGCTCGCCGCGCGGCAGCTCGACCAGCGCCAGGGGATTTCCGGCGGCTTCATCCAGGAATCGCTGCCGCAGATCGAACGGCAGATCTGGCGTCTTTGCGTCCAGCAGGCGTTCGGCCGCGGCGGCGTCGAGCCGCGACAGCCGATGGCGCGGGACATCCGGATGGTGGTCGTCCGACAAGGTTCGCGTCGCCGCGAGCAGAACGATCGGATCGGAACTCAGACGCCGCGCGATGAAGGCGAGCACGTCGCGGCTCGGCGGATCCAGCCAGTGGATGTCGTCCGCGACCAAAAGGATGGGCTTGCGCGCCGCGCCGGCGGTCAGAAGGGTGAGGGTCGCCAGACCGACCAGGAATATGTCCGGCGACGTGGCGTCGTCGCTCAGGCCGAACGCCGCCTGCAGGGCCGAGCGCTGGCGGGCCGGCAGCGTATCGGCGCGGCCGAGGATCGGCCCGATGGCTTGCTGGAGCGCGCCGAAGGGCAGATGCGCCTCGGACGTCACGCCGCAAAGCCGAAGCACGCGCAGGCCGCGCGCATGCGCACGATCCTGCGCCGCCTCCAGCAGCGACGATTTTCCGATACCGGGTTCGCCGCTGATGACAAGCGCAGACCCGCCGTCGCGGACGCGGTCGATCAATCCTTCGATCAGGGCCATGTCGCCCTCGCGTCCGTAGAGCACGGGCGATGCGATGCGCACCCCGCGCCACCCCGACCGAGGCGCCTTGGCCGGGCGTCCTGGCATCAACGATCCTCTCGACACACCCATTATATACGCCACTCAATATGAACCATAAGAACAAGGCACAAGATCGCGGGCATATGCGCATCGCCCCGCGCTTCGGTCAGGTGTCGGCCGCAAGCGTCCGCGGCAGGAGGGGACGCCGATACCGGCCGAAGCGATCGGCGCCGAGCGCATGGGCCAGAGCGCCGATGCGCAAACCGCGTCGGGCAAGGTCTCGCTCGCGTCGAGACCGCAAGGATGTCCGATGTCGAGAATGCGTGACGGCGCTGCGATGCCGAGCCGCATCCCGTTCAACATCCCGGTGCCGCCAAGGCTTCGGCGATGCCGGCGGCCCGGCCATAGGAGAAGTCCTGCATGGCTCAGCCGACCGTCCTGATGCACGGTGCAGGCACCGAGCCCGATACGGTGCTCGCGGCCCTTGACCTTCAGCGTCAGATTCAGGTGCTCGCGGAATTCCGTTCGGTCCATCGGCATCCGAGCCTTCGTCCGAATTCGGCGCGAATTTGACATGCGACTTTGCATTCCGCAACGCCGGCCTCCCGGGCGACAGGTCCCCTTGCGCTATTCGGCCGTCGTCGCCGACGCGGCCATGCGAATCCGAAATTCCGGACCGCGGCTCGAAATCTTCATGAGCGCGGGATGAACGAAGGTTGGGCCCGGCGCGACACGGAGTGGGCCGCCCAAGCGGCCATGATCCCGGCGAATTGCGTCCACGCAGGCCAATGGAGGGCCACGACAATGAACAGCCGCACGAAATCCGCAATCCTCGGTGCGGGGATGAGCGTAACCACCCTGGGTGCCCTCGCGGCGTCCGACACTGTTCCAGACCCTGCAACGGACCCGCGCATCGATCCGGCGATCAGGAGCTTCCTGACCGTGCTGAACAAGGACAGCAGCCCGTTCTGGGAGCTGCCCCAGCCGAAGCCGCAGGACATCCTCACCGGCCTGCAGAACCAGACGCCGGTCGATATGTCCGGCGTGACGACGACGGAGCAGACGATCACCCAGGGCGGCCAACCCCTCAAGCTCTACATCATGAAGCCCGAGCATGTGAGCGGAACGCCGGGGGTGATCCTCTTCATCCATGGCGGCGTGTGGATCGTCGGCAATTTCGAGAACCACAAGCGCCTGGTGCGCGATCTCGTCGTCGGCTCGGGCCAGATCGCCGTGTTCGTCGAATACACGTCGCTGCCGGCGGCGAGGTTCCCGGTGCAGCTCGACCAATGCTACGCGGCGCTGGAATGGATCAAGGTCCACGCGCACGACTTCGGCGCGGACGGCAGCCGCATCGCGGTGGCGGGCAATTCGGTCGGCGGCAACATGTCGGCCGCGCTTGCGCTCATGGCCAAGGACCGGCACGGGCCCAAGATCAGCTATCAGGTTCTCATGATCCCGGCGACCGATGCGAGCGTCGATACCGGCTCCTATCATGAGTTCGGGACCGGCCGCTTCCTCGCACGCGCCTTCATGAAGTACGGCTGGGACCTCTACGCGCCCGATGCCAAGATGCGCGACAATCCCTATGTCTCGCCGTTGCGCGCGAGCCCGGAGGAACTCAAGGGCCTGCCGCCCGCGCTCGTCATCACTTCGGAGAACGATCCGCTCCGCGACGAAGGCGAGGCCTACGCCCGCAAAATGAAGAATGCCGGCATCGACGTCACCGCCGTCCGCTACAACGGCGTCATCCACGACTTCGTTCTGCTGAACGCCATCCGACATGTCGGCGAAGTCGAAGCGGCGCTGCAGCAGATCAGCGAGGGCCTTCGCCAACATCTCGCGCCGTAGCCCGGCCCCAACCCAGCGGCGCGTGCCTGCCCAGGCGCCGCCGCATCGAAGTCCAAGGCGATGGATCGTCGAGGCCTTCGACTGCAGAAGCGGCGCCTGGGATTTTTCGGATCACACAGAAAGCGGAAGGGGTGGCGCCCAGCCATCCGCTTCGGAGAACGCACATGCCCACCATTGCGACACGGGACGGGACGAAAATCTTCTACAAGGATTGGGGACGGGGCCGGCCCATCGTCTTCCACCATGGCTGGCCGCTCAGCGCCGACGACTGGGACGCGCAGATGCTGTTCTTCCTGCAGCGCGGCTACCGGGTCATCGCCCATGACCGGCGCGGCCATGGAAGGTCGAGCCAGACCAGCGGCGGGCACGATATGGACACCTATGCGGCCGATGTCGCCGAGCTGGCCGCCGCGCTCGACTTGAAGGACGCGATCCATATCGGCCATTCGACCGGCGGCGGCGAAGTCGCGCGCTATGTCGCCCGTCACGGCAGGGGCCGCGTCGCCAAGGCGGTGCTGGTCAGCGCCGTGCCGCCGATCATGGTGCGCAACGATGCCAATCCCGGCGGCACGCCGATCGTGGTGTTCGACGGCCTGCGCGAGCAGCTGGCCGCCAACCGGGCGCAGTTCTATCGCGAGGTTCCGATCCCCTTCTACGGCTTCAACCGGCCGGGCGCGAAGGTGCTCGACGGCGTCATCGACAATTGGTGGCGCCAGGGCATGATGGGCGCGGCCAACGCCCATTACGAATGCATCAAGGCCTTCTCGGAAACGGACTTCAACGCCGATCTGGCCGCCATCGACGTGCCGACCCTCATCCTGCACGGCAATGACGACCAGATCGTGCCCTATGCGGATGCCGGCCTGCTCTCCGCCAAGCGGATCAAGGGCGCGGTGCTCAAGATCTATCCGGGCTATCCGCACGGGATGCTCACCGTCCATGCCGATGTGATCAATCCGGACCTGCTGGCGTTTGTCCTCAGGTGACGCGTCAAGGCGCGGGCCAAGGCCACCCCTCATGTTCACGCCTCGAATCGTCGATGGCGCCAGACCCGGCGGCTCGACATCGCCCAACTGATCGAATCCTTCGCAAAGGAGAGCTTGCGATACCGAAACGAGGCGGAACACCGGCAAGGTCGTCGTCATTCGCGCAAAGCCGCCGTTCGAAACCCTTGCCGTGATCGACACCGGCCCGATCACCAATCACGTCAATTTCGCCGACAATGCGAACGGCAAGTTCGCCTATGTCACGGTCGGCGGCTTGAACGAAGCGCAGGTTTTCCGCCGGGACGACTTCACCAAGGTCGCGACGATCCCAGTCGGCAATCTGCCGCATGGGGTCTGGCCGTCCGGCGACGGCACGCGCCTGTATGTCGGCCTGGAGAATGCGGACGCGATCGCGGTGATCGATACTTCGAGCAACGCGGTCATCGCGACCATTCCTGTCGGCCAGGCGCCCCAGGCGCTGAACTATGTGCCGAATGCCGTGCGGCACGGCGATGGCGGCAAAGGACTCCAGCCGCTGGGCGTGGCCGGCATGACGGCGCGTTTCGCGCTCGGGCCGCCCAGCGGCGATCCCGGCAAGGCGCCGACGAGCGTTAGCTTGTTCGACCAAGGTCTTGTGCAGGCGGTGCAGGCGTCGGTCACCGGTCTCGAACCGAAAGCCGGCCATATCCTGGCGCTGTCGGACGCGCCCGACGGCAGCGCAGCCTTGCAGCCTCTTGCGGCATTTACGGCCAACGCGGCCGGCGCGGCCATCGTGAATGCGACGGGACCGATTCGCCAATTGGTCCCGGATCCCGTGCCGCAGAAGCGGCGTTTCCTCGTCATCGCGCGAACCGGAGCGAGCGGGCCGGGCGCGGTCGTGCAAGTTCAGTATACGACGCCGTAATTCGCGAACGATTTGCCCGAAGGTGTCCGGCACCTTCGGGCGGTGTGCTTTCGGACATCGGCTCAGGATCAAACCAGGTCGAACCGGTCGAGATTCATCACCTTGGTCCAGGCCGCGACGAAATCCTGCACGAAACTCTTCTGCGAATCGTCGGAGGCGTAGACCTCCGCCAGCGCGCGGAGCTCGGAGTTCGAGCCGAAGACGAGATCGGCCCGCGTGCCGGTCCACTTCAGCGCGCCGCTGTCGCGGTCGCGTCCCTCGAACACATCTTCCTCCGTCGATGCCGCTTTCCACTGGGTGCCCATGTCGAGGAGGTTCACGAAGAAGTCGTTGCTCAGCGTTCCCGGACGCGTCGTGAAGACGCCATGCTGCGACGTGCCGGCATTCGCATTGAGGGCGCGCAGGCCGCCGACGAGGACCGTCATTTCGGGCGCCGTCAAGGTCAGGAGCTGTGCCTTGTCGATCAGGAGCGCCTCTGCCGATATCGCATATTTGGACTTGAGGTAGTTGCGGAAGCCATCCGCGACCGGCTCGAGCGGCGCGAAGGCGTGGACGTCGGTCTGCGCCTGCGACGCGTCCGTGCGCACGGGAGCGAAAGGAACGATCACCTCGTGGCCCGCCTTCGTCGCCGCCTGCTCGACGGCGGCCGCGCCGCCGAGGACGATGAGATCGGCGAGCGAAACCTTCTTGCCGCCGCCGGCGAACGCCTTCTGAATGCCGCCCAGGGTTTCGAGCACCTTCGCGAGCTGGGCGGGCTGATTGACCTCCCAATCCTTCTGCGGCTCGAGGCGGATGCGCGCCCCATTCGCGCCGCCGCGCTTGTCGGAGCCGCGGAAGGTCGATGCCGAGGCCCAGGCCGTCGCAACCAGTTCGGAAACGGAAAGGCCCGATGCGAGAATCCCGGCCTTGAGGTCCGCGATGTCCTTGGCGTCGATCAGCTTGTGATCGGGCGCCGGCACGGGGTCCTGCCAGATCAATTCCTCCGCCGGAATCTCGGGGCCGAGATAGCGCGCGCGCGGACCCATGTCGCGATGCGTCAGCTTGAACCATGCGCGGGCAAACGCGTCCGCCAACTGGTCCGGATTTTTGTGGAAGTTGCGTGAAATCTTTTCGTAGACCGGATCGACGCGCAGGGCGATGTCGGTCGTCAGCATGGTCGGCCCGTGACGCTTCGACGGATCGCGCGCGTCCGGGAATGCGCCGGCGCCGGCGCCATCCTTCGCTTTCCATTGGAAAGCGCCGGCCGGGCTCCTGGTCAGCTCCCATTCGTAGCCGAACAGGTTCTCGAAGAAATTGTTGCTCCATTTGGTGGGCGTCTGGCTCCAGGTGACTTCCGGGCCGCCGGTGATCGCGTCGTCGCCCTTGCCGGTGCCGAACCGGCTTTTCCAGCCCAGGCCCTGTTCCTCGATGCCGGCGGCTTCGGGCTCCGGCCCGACCAGCGTCGGATCGCCGGCGCCGTGGGTCTTGCCGAAGCTGTGTCCGCCGGCGATGAGCGCGACCGTCTCCTCGTCGTTCATCGCCATGCGCGCGAAGGTCTCGCGAATGTCCCGCGCGGCCGCGAGCGGATCGGGCTTGCCGTTCGGTCCTTCCGGATTGACGTAGATGAGGCCCATCTGCACGGCGGCGAGCGGATTCTCGAGCACGCGGTCGCCGCTATAGCGCTTGTCGCCGAGCCAGCTGTCTTCGGCGCCCCAAAAGATGCCTTCCTCGGGTTCCCAGGTGTCGGGGCGCCCGGCGCCGAAACCGAAGGTCTTGAAGCCCATGGATTCGAGCGCGACATTGCCGGTGAGGACGATGAGGTCGGCCCAGGAGATCTTCCGTCCATATTTCTGCTTGATCGGCCACAGCAGCCGGCGCGCCTTGTCGAGGTTGGCGTTGTCCGGCCAGGAGTTGAGCGGCGCGAAGCGCTGCTGGCCGCCGCCGGCGCCGCCGCGCCCGTCGCCGATGCGGTAGGTGCCGGCGCTGTGCCAGGCCATGCGGATGAACAGCCCGCCATAATGGCCGAAATCGGCCGGCCACCACGCCTGCGAGTCCGTCATCAGCGCGAGGAGATCCGTCTTCAAGGCCTTGAAGTCGAGTGTTTTGAACGCCTCGGCATAGTTGAAGCCGGCACCCATGGGATCGGCGAGGGACGAATGCTGGTGCAGGATCTTGAGATTCAGCTGGTTCGGCCACCAGTCCCGGTTCGACCGGCCGGCAGGGCCGGTCCCGTGCACCACCGGGCATTTGCCGGCGACAGCCGCATTGTTTTCGTCCATGGATTCCTCCGATCGCAGCTACGTTGACGGACTTGGCCTGCCGACGCGCTCGTTCGGCAGCCCACCGATCGAGATCGCAGGGTATAATCTGCGTCCCGCACGGTTATCACAAAAGATCGCCGTCATGTTGGACCGCAGCCGCTCGTCGCGTCTTCCAGGCCGCGTTGCGGATTGTAGATTCGCACTGCAATCCTGCCGGCGGCGGTCCGCAATCGTTTGCCCGTCAGGCGCGCCAGGAGCTGCACGATGCGGCCCCGCATCGGCGTGACGACGCGGTGGGAGGGCGTGCCTGCGCGTGGTCCTGCCCGCATCGCAGGCGCGTGCCACGGCGCGGA
>DASWOE010000421.1:0-17459 GCA_036398875.1 Rhizomicrobium sp. | reverse complement strand
CCGCAAGGCCCAATGCGCCCGGCTTCAGCGCGCCCGAGCCCGATGTCTCCTATATCGACGCGCCCGACTATCTCGCCGGTGCCGCGCCGCCGGACTTCGCGGCCGCATCGCGCCGTGCCCTGGCGCAGGAGGCGGCGCCGGGCGTCGACGGCGGACGGCCGCTCGACACCGTCATCGTCCTGCCCGCGGGTTTCGGCGCCGGCGGCAATGCCAAGGTTCAGATCTGGGCCGACCAGCAGCCGGAGGAGCCGCTGCGCGATTTCGTCAGCGATGCGCTGACCGGCGCCTTGCGGCTGCAGGCCGTGCGCGCCTATGCGCCGCAGATCACCGATCCGGCGATGCTCGACGAATCGGTCGAACTCGAAAGCCGCGATCCCGCCCGCGCCGGGGCGCGCGACACGGTCGCCGACGCCATCGTCCCCATCGCGCTCGCCGTCATCCTGTTCGTGGTCTCGGTGATGAATTCCTCCGTGCTGCTGCAGGGCGTGGTGGAGGAGAAATCGACCCGCATGATCGAGGTGCTGCTGTCCTGCGCCACGCCGCGCGAGATCACCTCGGGCAAGCTGATCGGCGTCATCGCGGTGGCGCTGGCGACGCTGGCGATATGGGCCATCGCGTTCTTCGCGCTCATCTCGCTCGTCAGCCAGGACACCGCGACGCTGGTCCTCACCGCGCTCAAATCCGCCGCCTCGATCGATGCGCTGCCGCTGCTGCTGGTCTATTTCCTCTGCGGCCTTCTGATCTACGGCTCGCTGTTCCTCGCCATCGGCTCGATGGCGGCGAGCCTGGCCGACGCGCAGTCGCTGCTCGGTCCCTCGATGCTGATCCTGATGCTGCCCAACCTGCTCATCGGGCCGGTGATCCGCGATCCCAACGGGCCGCTCGCGACCGCCTTTTCCTGGATCCCGATCTACACCCCGTTCTTCATGATGCTGCGCATCGCCAGCCACCCGCCGTCCTGGCAGCTCTGGGGCACCGCGGCGCTCGCCATCGCGACCACGGCGGGCATGATCGTATGGACCGGCCGCATCTTCGCCCGCCATGTGCTGACCACCGAACGTCCGCCATCCGTGGCCAAGCTGGTCGCCGGGCTGATGGGCCGGCGCAGCCGATAGCCGCCCCCAGTTCGCGCATCGGACGCATGTTGTTCGCCCCTAAAATGGCGGCGGGCCGGCCGGTGTTGCAGGGTTGCGCCCGCAGCCGCCGTCCAAGGCCGGCGCGATTTCGGGAGGAGCCATATGAAGGACTTCAAGGATCAGATCGCCTTCATCACCGGCGGCGCCTCCGGCGCCGGCTTCGGCCAGGCGCTGGTGTTCGGCCGCGCCGGCGCCAAAATCGTCATCGCCGATGTGCGCGCCCCGGCGATCGAAAAGGCGCTGGCGGATTTGCGCGCCGAACGGATCGCCGCGCACGGCATCGTGCTCGACATCACCGACCGCGCCGCCTACGCCAAGGCCGCCGACGAGGTCGAGGCGGTGTTCGGCGCCCCGCCGACGCTTCTGTTCAACACCGCCGGCGTGAACAGTTTCGGGCCGGTGGAGAACTCCACCTATGGCGATTTCGACTGGCTGATCGGGGTCAATCTGGGCGGCGTGATCAACGGCATGGTCACCTTCGTGCCGCGCATGATCAAGGCCGGCAAGCCCGGCCATATCGTCACCACCTCCTCGCTGGGCGGGCTGATGGGCAGCGCCCTCGCCGCGCCCTATTCGGCGGCCAAGGCGGCGGCGGTGAACCTGATGGAAAGCTATCGCCAGTCGCTCGCCAAATACGATATCGGCGTGTCGGTGGTGTGCCCGGCCAACATCAAGTCGAACATCGCCGAGGCGACCAGGATCCGCCCCGCCAGCTTCGGCGACAGCGGCTATGTCGCCAACGAGGATTCGATCGCCTCGCTGCACTCCATCCATATCCACGGCATGGAGCCGGTGGAGCTGGCCGGCCATATCCAGCGCGGCATCGAGGACAACCGGCTCTACATCATCCCCTATCCGGAGGCGAAAGAGGGCCTCAAGAAGCATTTCGACGAGATCGTCGAATCCGTTCTGCCGCTGGAGGCGGATCCGGACGGCGCCAGGAAGCGCGTCGAGGCGCTGCAGCAATGGGCCGCGGACCGCGCCCGGGTCTTCAACAAGGAACAGGCCAGATCATGAAAGACGTCAGCGGCAAGACCGCCTTCATCACCGGCGGCGCCAGCGGCATGGGCCTGGGCATGGCGACGATCTTCGCCCAGGCCGGCATGAGAGTGGTGATCGCCGATGTGCGCGAAGCTGCGCTGGCCGAGGCGATGAAGACCTTCGACAACACCAATCTGGCGGTGCATCCCATCGTTCTGGACGTCACCGACCGCGCCCGCTGGGTCGGCGCGGCGGAGGAGGCCGCGCGCGTCTACGGCAATATCCATGTCCTGGCGCTCAATGCCGGCGTCGGCGTGGTCGGCCCGATGCAGGCGGCGACCTACAAGGACTGGGACTTCAACCTCTCGGTCAATGTCGGCGGCGTGGTCAATGGCCTCGTCACCTTCCTGCCGCGCATGCTGGCGCATGGCGAGGAGGGGCATGTCGTGACCACCTCGTCCACCGGCGGCTTCTCCGCGGTGGGCGGCGCGGGCCTCTACTGCACCGCCAAATTCGCCGTCGCCGGCATGATGGAATCCCTCGCCACCGATCTCAAAGGCACCGCCATCGGCGCCTCGGTGTTCTTCCCCGGCCCGGTGCAGACCAGCCTCGGCATGACGACGCATGAGGTGCGGCCGGACCATCTGAAGAACGAGACGGTCGCGGCCAACATCCCCGGCCAGCGCGATGCGCGGCCGATGCCAGGCTTCGACCCCGGCGTGTTCATGACGAAGGAGGAAGTCGGCCGCCGCGTCCTGCGCGGCATCCAGCGCGGCGATCTGTTCATCATGAGCCATCCGGAATTCAAGGACGGCATCGTGGCGCGCAACGAGGCGCTGCTGCGCGCCATCCCCGACGAGAAGCCCAACCTGCCGCGCGCCGCGCTGGTGAAGCAGTTCGGCTCGCTGATGTACAACCCGATCTACGACGCCCAGACCAAGGTCCCGGTCGAGGAGTTCTGATCCCGCCGGCAAAAAGAACGCACAGGAGACGCAAGATGCTCACCCTCTACAGCTTCGGCCCCGGCGCCAATTCCCTCAAGCCCATGCTCGCGCTCTACGAGAAGGGCCTGGCCTTCACGCCGCGCTTCCTCAATCCGGCGGTGTTCGAGCATCACGAGGACTGGTTCAAGAAGATCAATCCGCGCGGCCAGGTGCCGGCGCTCGACCATGACGGCAGGATCGTCACCGAATCGACGGTGATCTGCGAATATCTCGAAGACGTCTTCCCGAACGACAGGCCGCTGCGGCCCAAGGACCCCTACGCCATCGCCCAGATGCGGGTGTGGACGAAGTGGGTCGATGAATATTTCTGCTGGTGCGTCTCCACCATCGGCTGGGATCGCATGGTCGGCCAGATGGCGCGCGCCATCTCGGACGAAGAGTTCGAGGAGAAGATGACGCGCATCCCGATCCCCGAACAGGTCACCAAATGGCGCAACGCCCGCAAGGGATTTCCCAAGGAGATTCTCGACGAGGAGATGCGCAAGGTCCGCGTCTCCGTCGCGCGGCTGGAAGAAAGGCTCGGCGAGAGCCCCTGGCTCGCCGGTCCGCACTACACCTTGGCCGACATCTGCAATTTCGCCATCGCCAACGGCATGGAGCGCGGCTTCGCCGACACGGTGAACGAGAAGGACACGCCGCATCTGATGGACTGGCTGCGCCGCATCAACGAGCGTCCGGCGGCGAAGGAGATGTTCGCCAAGGCCAGGCGCGAGACCCTGGCGCCGCCGCCCAAGGCGGCCTGAGAAAAGCCCGGACATGCGGGCCGGCCGAGGGCCCGTCCCTACCGGAACTGCGGGCCGTTCGCCCAGACGACGAGCGCCTTGCGCGTGCCCGAAAGGATCGGCGTCACGCGGTGCAGGAAAAAGGACGGAAAGGCGATGACCGCGCCGCGCGTCCGGGGCGCCGTGTCGATCTTCGGGCCGGACTGGAACTGCAGGTCGCAGCCCGCATAGGCGCCCGGCTCGGAAAGCTGGATGCTGAGCGAAAGCTTGCGCGGCGCCGGCGTGTTCGGGCCGGCATCGACATGCCAGCCGTAATGGCCGCCCTCCGCGCCGTGATAGACCGTGTACTGCAACGGCTCCAGCTCGGTGATGTCGAAGCCGAAGAACTGCGCGTTCAGGCGGCGCACCGCGGTGCCGATGCGCGCGAAAAGCTCGCGATGCTCGGGCTCCGGCGTGATCCAGGCGACCTGCGTGATGCGCAGCGCGGGATCGTGCTGGCCCTGGGCCGTCACCTGGGCGCGCCGCTGCACGAGCCGGTCGCCCAATTGCGCGAGGCCGTCGAGCTCTTGCGGCGCAAAGACGTCGTCGCAGACGGCGAAGGTGTTGATCGCCATGGCTAAGGCATCTCCATTGCGATGCGCCTCCGCACGCGCCCGCCCGGTTTCGGCGCGGCATGGCCGATCGCCGCGCCGGCAGCCGCGGGACCGGCCGCTGCGATCGTCGTATCGGCGGTGCCGGGCCGCCAGCTTCGAACAATCCGCGGCGGGCCGCAATTCTCGCCCGGAACGGCGCGATTTCGCCGCGCCACGCCAACGGGCTCGCCGCCGCAGGGCCGGGCGCCATCTGGACGGCGAAAGCCTGTTGTCCTTCAATCGGCACAGCGGGAGGCGACCATGACCATGCCCTGCAACCGTAACAACGCCCGGGCGGGAGCCGGCGTCGCGGCCGCGCTCGCGCTGTTTTTCCTGCTGGCAAATCCCGCCGGCGCGGCACGCCCGCAAGATGAATTGCTGCGCTACCGAACGGCGGAGCGCATCGCGTCGCGGCACCTGGCGACATTCGACACGCTCGATTTCGACGTTTTCACGAACCGGAAATGGGACCGGCTCAAGGAAAGCCATGCCGCGGATATCGTCGTGCATTGGCCGGACGGGCACCAGACCAAGGGCATCGCGCGCCACATCGCCGATTTGAAGGCGCTGTTCGTCTACGCGCCCGACACCCGCATTCGCGAACATCCGATCAAGATCGCCCATGGCGAATGGACCAGCGTCGTCGGCGTGATGCAGGGCACCTTCACCAGGCCGATGCCCGTGGCCGGCGCCAGGCCCATCGCCCCCACCGGAAAGCCGTTCAGCCTCATCATGTGCACCGTCGGACACTGGAAGAACGGCGTGATGGACGAGGAATATCTGTTCTGGGACAACGCGTCCTATCTGCGCCAGATCGGCATCGGCAAATAGCCGAGCCGAGGGCTCGGCGAAGACGTGCGCCGGCCTCGGCCGGATCGTCGCGGCGGCCGCCTATCCGAAAACCGCCGTCCTCGCCCATTGCAGCAGGATGACCGTCTTGGCGTCGCAGATGCGGCCGTCCGCGACCATCGCCATCGCCTCGTCGAAGGCAAGTTCGAGCACTTCGATGTCCTCGCCCTCGCCGGCGATGCCGCCGCCGGTGCCGGCCCGGTCCTTCGGCGCATAGGCCGCGACGAACAGATGCAGCTTCTCCGTCACCGAGCCCGGGCTCATGAACAGTTCGAACACCTTCCTGACCTCGTGGACGCGATAGCCGGTCTCTTCCTCCGCCTCCGCGCGGATGCGTTCCTCCGGCGAGGCATCGTCCAGCAGGCCGGCCGCCGCCTCGATCAGCATCTGGCGATAGCCGTTCAGGAAGGCCGGCATGCGGAACTGGCGCGTCAGCACCACGGTGCGCCGCGCCAGGTCGTAGAGCAGGATCGCCGCGCCGTTGCCGCGGTCATAGGCTTCGCGCGTGCCGTGCTGCCAGGTCCCGTCCGACCTGAGCCAGCCGAACGTGACCTTGCGCAGCACATACCAGTTGTCGGACAGGACCGTGATGTCCTCGATCCGCACGCGGTCGGTGATGTCGGTCATGTCCGTGATCATCGCTTCCACCGTCATTCGTCATTGCCGGGCTTGTCCGGGCAACCCATTTTCTCGCGAAACAAAAAAGCCGCCGGTCATCCCGGCGGCTCTTTCCAAATTCGGTGCCCGCTTCAGCGCGGCAGCAGGCCTTCGCGCTGCAGGCGCTTGCGCTGAAGCTTGCGATAGCGGCGGATGGCCTCGGCGCGTTCGCGCGCGCGCTTCTCGCTCGGCTTCTCGTAATGGCCCCTGAGCTTCATCTCGCGGAAGATGCCCTCGCGCTGCATCTTCTTCTTCAGCGCCTTCAGCGCCTGGTCGATATTGTTGTCGCGAACGATGATCTGCAAATTCGTGCTCCTGGGGCCCATTTTCGGGAGGCGCGGGATGTATCAGAAGGCCTCGGCCCTGTCCACCGCGCTTGCATGTCGGCGCCGCCATTCCTATTTTTACCTTGCGGGCGGCCCGGGGATGGCAAGCGCGGGGGCCGCTGGCGAAAATATCCCATAGCGCGGTTCAATTCCGCAATAAAGTTGCGCATACCGTCCTAACGGGCTGATATCGATGGCAATTCTGAAAATCGCCCGGATGGGCCATCCTGTCCTGGCACAGGTCGCGCAGCCCGTCGCCCATCCCGGCGCGCCGGAGATCCGCCGCCTGGTGTCCGACATGGTGGAGACGATGATCGACGCCAACGGCGCCGGCCTGGCCGCGCCGCAGGTGCATGTGCCGCTGCGCGTCGTGGTCTTCCAGGCGCCCGACGGGCGCAGCGATCCGGGCCTGTCGGAAGAGGAGCGCTTCGACCGCACCGCGCCGCTGACCGTGCTGATCAACCCGCAAATCGAGGTCGTGGGCGAGCAGATCGAAGGCGGCTGGGAAGGCTGCCTGTCGGTGCCGGGCCTGCGCGGCTATGTCGAGCGGCCGTTCCACATCCGCTATCGCGGCTTCGATCTGGAAGGCCGCACGGTGGCGCGCACCGCCAAGGGTTTCCACGCCCGCGTGGTGCAGCACGAATGCGACCATCTCGACGGGCGCCTCTATCCCGGCCGCATGACCGATCTGTCCCGGCTGATCTTCGAAAGCGAAGCGAAACACTGGACCTCGGGCGGCTAGAGGCCGCTGCTGACTTTTCGGGGAAGGGCGCCGATACTGCCGGCGCCCTTTCTCTTTGCGACAAGGCGATGGCGACGCGAACCAGGAAGCAGACCGAAAGCGAGGCGGCTCTGAAGGCCCGGGTGCTGGCCGCGGCGCTGCCGCATATCGTGTTCGACGGCTTCACCGACAAGGTGCTGGCCGGCGCGGCGAAGGAAGCCGGGGTGGCGAAGGACGCGCTGGCGCGGCTGTTTCCCGGCGGACCGCCCGGCCTGGTCGAGGCGTTCTCCGACGATGCCGATGCCGCCATGGCCGCGCGCCTCGCCGCCCTGGATCTGACCGCGATGAAGATCCGCGCCCGCATCGCCGCCGCGGTGATGGCGCGGATCGACGCGCTGCGTCCGCACAAGGAAGCCGCGCGCCGCGCCGCCGCGTTCCTGACGCTGCCGCCCCATGCCGGCCTCGGCACCCGGCTGGTGTGGCGCACGGTCGATGCGATGTGGCGCGCCGCGGGCGACACCTCCACCGATTTCAATTTCTACACCAAGCGCGCGATCCTGGGGGCGGTCTACACGTCCACGCTGATGCGCTGGTTCACCGACACGGGCCCCGACGAGAGCGAAACCACCGCCTTCCTCGCCCGGCGCATCGAGAACGTCATGGCGTTCGAGACGTTCAAGGCCCAGGCGAAAGAGGCCGCCGCCCGCCTGCCGTCGCTGGCGGAGGTTCTGGGGGCATTGCGCGTGAAGCGGGGATAATCCCTCCCACTTGCGGGCGGGGTGCTCACACCAGATGCTCCGCGATCTGCACCGCGTTCAGCGCCGCGCCTTTGAGGAGCTGGTCGGCCGACACGAACATCGCGATCGAACGGCCGCTCGGATCGCTCATATCCCGGCGGATGCGGCCCACCAGCACGTCGCCCTGGCCCGAGGCGTCGATCGGCATCGGGAAATGGTTCTTCGCCCGGTCGTCGACGATGCGAACGCCCGGCGCGTCCGCCAGGATGGCGCGCACCTCGTCCTCGCGGATCGGCTTCTCGCATTCGAAGGTGATGGACTCGCAATGGGCGCGCAGCACCGGCACCCGCACGCAGGTGACGCCGATGCGGATGGCGTCGTCCTCGAAGATCTTCTTGGTCTCCTTGATGACCTTGGTCTCTTCGTCGTTGTGGCCGGTGTGCGGATCGATCGCGGTGTTGTGGCTGAACACGTTGAAGGCATAGGGATGCGGGAGCACCTTGGGCGTGAACGGCCGCCCTTCGAGATGGGCGCGGGTCGAGTCCAAAAGCTCCTGCATCGCCGCGGCGCCGGCGCCGCTCGCCGCCTGGTAGGTCGAGATGATCAGGCGCACGATGCGGTTCTTGCGGTGGATCGGCCACAGCGGCACCAGCGCGGTGATCGCCGAGCAGTTCGGGTTGGCGATGATGCCCTTGTGCCCGGCGATGCGCCGCGCGTTGATCTCCGGGATCACCAGCGGCACGTCGGGGTCCATGCGGAAGGCGGAGGAATTGTCGATCGCCACCGCCCCGGCCTTCACCGCCAGGGGCGCGAACGTCCTGGAGATGCCGCCGCCGGCCGAGAACAGGGCGATATCGATGCCGTCGAACGACCGCTCGGTCAGTTCTTCCACTGCGATATCCGCGCCGCGAAAGCGGATCGTCTTGCCGGCGGAGCGCGCGCTCGCCAGCGGCTTGAGCGCGCCGAGCGGGAATTTCCGCTGCTCCATGCAGGCGGCGAATTCGGCGCCGACCGCGCCGGTGGCGCCGACGATGGCGACGGTGGGATTCGTCTTCATGCGTCTCTCCAGGCAACAAAAAGCCCCGGACCTTTCGGAGCGGGGCTTCGGATCGGGCGATGCGTCTTGTCCGTCAGGCGCGCGCGGTCTCCGAAGCCCGGCCGGGCTTCGTCGTCTTCGGCATGCGCTTGGTGGTCGTTTTCATGGCGGCGGACCGTATGGGCGGCTCAAGCCTTCGTCAATGGGGAAAGCTGCGTGAAATGTCCCATCTTGCGGCCTGCCCGGGCCTCCCGCTTGCCATACAGATGCAGCGCGCCGGCGCGCGATGCATAGCTTTGCCAGGCCTCGGCTTCGGCGCCGATGATGTTCTGCATCACGGCGTCGGCGTGGCGCGCCGGATCGCCGAGCGGCCAGCCGGCGACGGCGCGGATATGCTGCTCGAACTGGCTGACCGCGCAGGCCTCGATGGTCCAGTGCCCGGAATTGTGCACCCGGGGCGCGATCTCGTTCACCAGCAGCGATCCGTCCCTCAGCACGAACAGCTCCACCGCCAGCACCCCGACATAGTCGAGCGCAGCGGCGATGGTTCCGGCGATGGCCTTCGCCTCCCGGCTTTGTCCGGCGGTCAGCCGCCCCGGCACGATGGAGCGGCGCAGGATGTGGTGTTCATGCGCGTTCTCGGGCGGATCGTAAGCGGCGAAGGCGCCGTCGCGCCCGCGCGCCGCGATCACCGAGGCTTCGAACGCGAAGTCGATGAACGCTTCCAGGATCGACGGCGCGTTCTGCAAGGACGCGAACGCCGCCGCGGCCTCGTCGGCGCTTTTCGGCTTGGCCTGGCCCTTGCCGTCATAGCCCATGCGGCGCGTCTTCAGGACGCCGCCGCCGCCGAACGCGTCCAGCAGCGCGGCCGCCTCCTGCGCGCTATCGACCGCGCCGAAGCGCGGCGTCGCCAGGCCCAGCGACTGCACGAAGCTTTTTTCCGCGAAGCGGTCCTGGGTGATGCCGAGCGCCTTGGCGCCGGGATGGGCCGGCACGATCCGCGCGACATGCTCCACGGTCTGCGCCGGCACGTTCTCGAATTCCAGCGTAACGACATCGCAGGCGCGCGCGAATTTCGTCAGCGCGTCCAGGTCGTCGAACCTGCCGACGGTGTGCGCCGCGCTCACTTGATTGGCCGGCGCGTGCGGATCGTCGCAGAAGATATGGGTCTTCAACCCCAGCCGCGCCGCCGCCAGCGCCAGCATGCGGCCGAGCTGGCCGCCGCCGAGAATCCCGACGGTGCCGCCCGGCGGAACGGGCGCGTTCGAGGTTTGGATCGCGCTCATTTGTCGGTGGGGATGGTGGGGATATTGGCGACGGCGTCGGTCTGCCGGGCGCGCCATGCGATCAGCCGTTTCGCCAGCGCCTTGTCCGACAGCGCCAGGATCGCGGCGGCATGCAGGCCGGCATTCTTCGCCCCCGGCTCGCCGATGGCGAAGGTGGCGACCGGCACGCCGCCCGGCATCTGGGCGATGGAGAGCAGGCTGTCGAGCCCTTTGAGCGCCTTGGACTCGACCGGCACGCCCAGGACCGGCAGCGTCGTCATCGCCGCCGTCATGCCCGGCAGGTGCGCCGCGCCGCCGGCGCCCGCGATGATCACCTTCAGCCCGCGCCCCGCCGCCCGCTTGGCATAGGCGTTCATGCGGTCGGGCGTGCGGTGGGCGGAGACGATCCGGGTCTCGTGGGCGATGCCCAGGAAGGTCAGGATCTCGGAGGCGGGCTTGAGCGTTGGCCAGTCGGACTGGCTGCCCATGATCAGGCCGACGCGCGGTTGGGGGGATCTGGGCATGCTTCCTGGACGGGGTTGGATCGGGCCATTGGGAAGCGCCGCATTATAGGGTTGAAACCCATAAGGAAAAGGGCCGTTTGCCGAATGTTTACCATTTGGTGTCCTTCATAAAGGAATTGTTAAAGCCGTCTTAGTATTGTTTTGTCGCCAGAATGGCCGAGGGATCGATCATGAAGATCGAGCGCACGAGTTCGACCGGTTCAACGAGGGGTACGCGGTCCGTCGGCGCTGCAGCCTATGCGCGCCAGGCCGAAGCCGTTGGCGCGCCCGTCGGTCCGGCCACCGTCGGTGCGACCGCCAGCGTGCTGGGCATTCCCGAAAGCGAATTCACCCCCCGCGTGCGCGACGCCATCGTGACGCTGATGGGCGAGGTCGACAACCTGCGCCGCGAGCTGTCCGCCACCCGCGCCCGGCTGGACGAGGCGGAGAAGACCGCCGACCAGGACCATCTCGTCCCCCTCCTCAACCGCCGCGCCTTCGTGCGCGAGCTGACGCGCTACATCGCCTTTGCCGGGCGCTACGGCACGGCGGCCAGCCTGATCTATTTCGACCTCAACGGCTTCAAGGCGATCAACGATTCGCACGGCCATGCCGGCGGCGATGCGGTGCTGAAGAATTTCGCCAAGGTGCTGGCCGAAAATGTGCGCGACAGCGACTGTGTCGGGCGGCTCGGCGGCGACGAGTTCGGCGTGCTGCTGAGCCATGCCGACCAGGAACAGGCGCACAAGAAGGCGGACATCCTGGCGGAACGGCTTCGCGCCGCGCCGACGGCGTGGAACGGGCAATCGATCGCGGTCGGCTTCGCCTATGGCGCGTTCGAGCTGAAAGCCGGCGACGACGCCGATCTCGCCATGGCCCGCGCCGACGAGGCGATGTACGCGCATAAAAGAAGCGTGCGGTAGGGCCTGTTGCGATCGTTTGGAATCACAAAAAACTTGTCATGGCCCGCGGATGCGGGCCACCCAGGTGACATCTGCCATGGCATTGCAGGAAAAGGCTTCCTCGAACCTGGCGACAATGTGCAGAGCCCAACCGGGTGGCCTGTATTCGCGGGCCATGACACCGGGAAAAGCGCGTCGATCTGACAACAACCTGCCCTAGGACAACTCGTTCGAGAACCGGATGTTGTTCTTCTTCATCCCTTCCAGCACCACGTCGATGCCGCCCGAGCGGATCATCCATTCCAGGCGGTGATCGCGGTATTCGCGCTTGAACGCCCCGCTCTCCACCGCGCCGGCGACATCGGCCAGGCCCTTGAGGATGTCGGCGGCCGCCTTCGCCGATTTTCGCACCGACGGCCGCGCATTGGCGCGCGCCAGCCAGAGGCTGAGCGCCGAGGCCCGTTCCGGCGCGAAACCGTTGCCGACCGCGCCGTTGAGATAGGGCACCACCGACAGGTCGGCCCAGCCGAAACTCTCGCCGTTGAACCAGGTCCTGTCGCCCAGATGCCGCGACAGCCATTGATAGATGCCGCGCGCCTGCTTTGCCGCATGCGCCTCGATATTGCGGGCGCGTTCGCCCTCGGCCCGCTTGAACCAGCGGACCTCGCCCATGCCCCAGTTGATCGGCTCGAAATGGGTGTCCATCACGTCTTCGATGGTGCGCGCGGTGGCGCGCGCCGCCGGCGTCGTCGGCAGCAGCGCGGGCGCCGGCCATTTGTCCTCGATATATTCCAGGATGATGGTCGAATCGAAGATGCGCGTGTCGCCGTCGATCAGGGCCGGCACTTCGCCGCGCGGATTGGCCTTGAGGAATTCCGGATCGGGCTGGCCGCTGCCGATGACGCCCGGCATCCTCGCCTCATAGGCGACGGCTTTCTCGTCCAGCGCGATCTTGACCTTCTGGGCATAGGGGCTGAGCGGGTGCTCGTAGACGACGACGGTCATTTGCGGTCCTTCCACAATTGCGCCATCCAGCCGAACAGGGTCGCCGCATCGGCCGGCGCGTCCTTGGACCCGAATTCGCGATAGAGCGTGGCGGTGTTGACGGCGATGCGCTCGGCATCGCCCCAGCCGGCGAAATCGTCCAGCGCGATGGAGCGCGCCGCCTCCAGCGCGCCCAGGCCGGCATCGTAACGCTTCCGCGCTTCGTCGCGGACATGAACGAGATACTCCTTCACCCGTGCGACGCCGGCCTTGTCGGTGATCGGACCGTGGCCGGGCACGATGGTCTCCACCTCCATCGCGTCGATCGCCTCGCAGGCCGCGATCCAGTTGCCCACCGGCCCCGCCCACAGGATCGGATGGCCGTCGATGAAAAGGATATCGCCGGTGAACAGCGCCCGGTCCGCCGGCACATGCACCAGCGCGTCGCCGCCGGTATGGGCCGGGCCGACCTCGATCAGCTCGACGCGCTTGGCGCCCACCATCCGCGTGGCCCGGCCGGTGAAGGTGGTGTCGGGCGCGCGCGGCGAACTATTCTCGAAATCGAAATCGCCGAAGCAGTGGATCAGATATTCCCCGGTCACGCCCAGCCCCGGCGCCGCCTTCATGAACTGGGCCAGGCCTTTCGGCGTCTCGTGCTTCATCGCTTCGGCCGCGGCGGCGGTCGCGATGATCTCGCAGCCCTCGACGCAGCCATTGCCGTAGCAGTGATCGCCATTGTGATGGGTGTTGACCAGGGTTCCGATCTTCGCGTCGCTGGCGCGCGCGAAACCGTCCAGCATGGCGCGCGTATGGGCGGTGTCGAACATCGTATCGACCAGCAGCGCCTCGCCGCCATCGCTCACCAGGCCGGCATTCGAAAAGCCCCAGCCGCCGTCGGGCTGCAGATAGGCGAAGGCGCCGGCGCCCAGATCGACCACGCCGGGCTCATACGAAGCCTTACGGAAGGAAAGCGCCATCCTGCCACCTGTGCCGCCGCGGTCTGCTGCCGGACCTTGACCGATTAGGACGCGCTCTGCTTCTTGAAGCAAGTCACTTGAGGAAGATCATGATCGAAGCGGTGATCTGGGATTTCGGCGGCGTGTTCACCACCTCGCCCTTCGAGGCCTTCGCCCGCTACGAGGCGGCGCGCGGCCTCCCCGTCGGCACCATCCGCCGGATCAATTCGGCCAACCACGAAACCAATGCCTGGGCGCTGTTCGAACAGTCCAAGATCGACCTCGACGGTTTCGACCTTCTGTTCGCCGAGGAGGCCGCGGCCCTCGGCCATACGATCCCGGGCCGCGACGTGCTGCCTTTGCTGGCCGGCGATTTTCGGCCCGAGGTGATCGCGGCGCTGCGCGGGGTCAAGGCGGCCGGGCTCAAATCGGGCTGCATCACGAACAACATGCCGCACAATGCGGCGGGCGGAACCGTGGCCGGCCGCTCGCTCTATGCGCGCGAGATCATGGAATTGTTCGACGCCGTCATCGAATCCGCCAAGGTCGGCGTCCGCAAGCCCGATCCGCGCATCTATCGCATGATGTGCGACCTGCTCGGCGTGGAGCCGCGGGCCTGCGTCTTCCTCGACGATCTGGGCGGCAACCTCAAACCCGCCCGCGCCATGGGCATGACGACGATCAAGGTCGAAAGCGGCCGGCAGGCTGTCGCCGATCTCGAAGCGGCGACGGGGCTGACGCTGTCATAAGCGCTTCTGTCAACGCTCGGCCGAGGATGACAGGCATATCCCTTACAACCGATACAGGCCGCACAGCTTGTTGCCGTCGGGATCGCGCAGATAGGCGAGATAGAGTTTTCCCGTTGCGCCCTCGCGCACGCCCGGCGGGTTCTCGCAGGTCGCGCCGCCCGCGGCGACGCCCGCCGCGTGCCAGGCATCGGCCTGTTCGGCCGAGCTGCAGGCAAAGCCGATCGTGCCGCCATTGGCCGGCGTCGCCGGCTCGCCGTTGATCGGCTTGGACACCGAAAAGACGCCGGTCGGCGTGAAATAGAAGATGCGGTTGCCGTCGGTATGCGCCGGCGGGACGCCCAGCGTGCCCAGTACCCGGTCGTAGAAGTCCCTGGCCCGGTCCAGGTCGTTGGTGCCGATCATGATATGCGAAAACATCGTTTCTCCCATGCGATGAGGTCGTTTGCGTCGTGCGCCCCGCTATAGCCTATCCCCAGCTCTCGGGCACCTTGGTGGCGCGCTGGTTCATCAGCAATTTCGCGCGCCGCGCTTGTTCCTCGGGCGATGCGGTGTAGGGATCGGTATAGCCCTCAAGCGTCGCCTCCATCGCCTTCTTCACCGCCGGCCGCGCCGCGACGCGCTCGATCCAGCGCTTGACGTTGGGGAATTCGTCGATGTCGATCTTGCGCAGCTTGTGGCCGGCGGCCCAGGGATAGCAGATCATGTCGGCGATGGTGTACTCGCCCGCCGCCAGCCAGTCCTTGTTGTGGAGGCCGAGATTCATCACGCCATAAAGCCGGTGGACCTCGTCGCCGAAGCGCCGCACCGCATAGGCGAGGTCGCCGTTCTCGGCCGCCTGCGCGGCGCGGAAGAAATGTCCCTGCTCGCCGAACTTGGGGCCCTGATTGCCCATCTGCCACATCACCCATTGCACGATATCGTATTTCTTCGGCAGGTCCTGGGGAAAGAACTGGCCCTGGGTTTCGGCGACGTACATCATGATCGCGCCGGATTCGAAGATGCGGATCGGCGCGTTGCCGCCCTTGGGCGTGGTATCGACCAGGGCCGGCATGCGGTTGTTGGGCGAGAAGCGCAGGAAGTTCGCATCGAACTGGTCGCCGCGGCCGATATTGGTCGGCTTGATCGTATAGGGCACGCCCAGCTCTTCCAGCAGGATCGTCACCTTGCGGCCGTTCGGCGTCGGCCAATAGTACAATTCGAGCATCGGGCATCTCCGGTTGGCGTCCGGCGCAAGGCTAGCACTTTGCGCCCGGTGCCGCGCCGACCGCGGCGGGCGTCAGGCGAAATCCCCCGCCAGCGCCCCGCGCACCGCGGCCGGCATCACCGCCATGTGGCCGTAATTGGGATGGCTGAAGCCCAGCACCACCGGCTCGGCGCCGGCCTTGAACGCCGCGATCTGCGCCGGCGTGAAGACGAAGCGCAGCCAGTGCACCGACGAGGTCTTGCCGTCGGCGGTGGTGCGGTCCTCATAGTCGGTCGGCGTGCCCTTGACGCGGTCCTTGCCGATGTCGAGGAAGGCGGCGTCCTCGACATGGCCGAGCTTGCGCAGCTCGCGCTCGCGCCGGTCGGCGTCCTCGATTTCGATCATGACGGTGGCGATCAGCTCGGAGCCTTGCGGGATCAGCGGATTGTACGCTTCCAGCTCGCCCGCGATCTGCTCATGGCCGCCCTTCTCGATCCGCAGCATCTCCTGCACCTGCAGCCACATCGACTGGTAGTTCTCGAAATAGAAAGTGGCATAGGGCCCGACCTCCATGCGGCGGTTCTTCTTGTCCGCGATGGACCCCGCGCGCAGCTCCTTGCGCCGTGCGTTGTAGTCGGCATCGGGGATGATGTCGGCCTTGGTGATCTTGCGCTCCGCGGCGGACATCAGGCGTTCTCCACCAGGCCATAGGCCCGTGCCAGGATTTGAATCGGATGCTCGGGGTCGCGGACCTTCGACGCGCGTCCGTTCTTCGCCGCCAGTTCGCCGACCTGTTGCACGATGTGCTGCGCCGCCAGCGGGCAGTCGCTGACGATATGGCCGCGCGCCTGGCTGTCGGCGGTGCGGAACACCGGCCGGCCGACCTTGACCGCCAGATCGTGGGTCGGCTTGACCACGCCGAAGGTGCCACCATGGCCGGAGCAGCGCTCGATCACATCGACCGGCGTGTTCGGGATAAGGCGCAGCATCTCCGCCGCCTTGGGCCCCATGTTCTGGGCGCGGGCATGGCAGGCCAGATGCACGGTCACGCCTTCGGGCAGCGCGTTCATCCCGGCCGGCAGGCCTTCTTTCTTGGCGACATCGACGACATATTCGTCGATGTCGAAGGTGGCGTCGGCGACGCGCCTGACGTCTTCGTTTTCCGGCACGATCAGCGGCCATTCGAATTTCAGCATCAGCCCGCAGCTCGCGGTCAGCGCCACGATGTCGTAGCCGTCGTCGATCAGCTTGACCAATTCCTTCGACACCTTGGCCGCGTTCTGCGCCACGCGGCCGAGTTCGGCCCGCTCCAGGAACGGCATGCCGCAGCAGCCGGGATAGGCGATCCTGGTCTCGACGCCGATGTGATTGAGCACCGCGCGCGCCGCCAGCCCCGTCGCCGGCTTGTTGTAGTTCACGAAACAGGTGGCATAGAGCGCCGCCTTGCGCTTGCCGGCCGCCGGCGCCGCCGGATTGGGCGCGATCGGATCGCCGCGATCCTGCGCCACGAAGGTGTGGGTGTGGAATTTCGGCAGCTCGGCGGTGCGGTCGATATGCGCGACCGTCTCCATCAGCGGCCGCGTCAAATGGTTGTCGCGCGACGACGCCCAGTTGATCACCGGCGAGGCGAAGCGGGCCAGCGAACCGTTGCGATCCATCTCGGCCAATTGGCGCTGGGTGAAGTCGGTCTTTCCGGCCTTCGCCTCGACGGCGCGGGCGCGCAGGATTAGGTGCGGGAAATCGAGCTGGAATTCATGCGGCGGCACATAGGGGCACTTGGTCATGAAGCACATGTCGCACAGCGTGCAGGCCTCGACGACGCCGGCGAAGTCCTCGGTCTTCACCGCCTCGATGGTCTCGTCCGCGCTGTTGTCGATCAGGTCGAACAGGCGCGGAAAGGAATCGCACAAATTGAAGCAGCGGCGGCAGCCATGGCAGATGTCGAAGACGCGCCGCATCTCCTTGTCGAGCGCTGGCGCGTCGTAGAACGCCTCGTCGCGCCAGGGAATCGGATGGCGTGTCGGCGCTTCGAGCGAGCCTTCGCGGGACATGTGAGATCTTTGAGGAGAGTGGCGCGGATAACCTCTCCCGCTTGCGGGAGAGGTCGGCGAGCGGA
>DASWOE010000420.1:0-9914 GCA_036398875.1 Rhizomicrobium sp. | reverse complement strand
GGCGCCGTTCTGCGCGGTATAGGGCGTGATCGGCAACATCACATTGATCAGGCACTCGTACTGTCCCTTGCCGGCGCGCCACATGTCCTCGTCGCGATGCGGCGTCTGCTCGTCCTCGCCGGGCCACACTTCCAGGCCCTGGGCGATGTTGAGCTGCAACCGGTCGCAATTGGGCCCAAGCACCGATTGCACGATCTCCATCACCATATCGTGCAGCACGAAATCGGCGGCATGGCCGGAGCGCTTGAGCAGGCCGCCGAACCTCTTGGTGCGGCGGCCGTAGAAATCGCCGTCGGCGAACGGGGTCTTTTCGAAGCGCTCGCGCAGATCGCCGTGCAGCGCCTCGACCTTGGCCTTCGGCATGATGTCGCGGACGATGCAATAGCCGTTCTCCAGGAGTTCGGCGGTCTTCTCGGCGGCGGGCGAGGGCCGCACGGCATAGGCAACGGACATGACGATATCCCTTTTCGTTTCGACGATTGGCTTCAGGCGGCTTTGGCGACGGCGTCGAGCTCGAGCACCGGGTGGCGCCATCCCATTTTCATGCGGAAGAGCTGCAGCGTGGCGGGCGTGATGCTGATGGTCAGCGCGCCGACCGATTCGCCGTTCAGCTCCTTGGGCAGGCCCAGCGGCTCGCACTCCCAGCCCACCGCCATGATCGACGACAGCCAGGAGGTTTCCGCCACGCAGGTGTATTTGCTGATGCCGTAGAGCAGCGCGAACTCGACCATGCCGACGGCGAGATAGCTGCGCGCCAGCCAGGCTTCGCGGCCGCGCAATTGCGGCGCCGTGCACAGCCGCGTGATCTCCCAGATGTCGTCGCCGCGCGGCACGCCGTTGTCGCACAGCATCGGAAAGACGTCGCCCAGAAGATGCGGCTTGCTGGAGGGCAGGAGGCGGACCGAACCCAGATGCGTCTCCCGGCGCGGATCGAGCGCGAGCAGGTAGACGGCGTCGTCATTGTCGAACTGGTCGATCTCATATTTGCCATCGACGACGGGGATTTCCCATTTGAGCGCATCGACGAAGATCCGCTTGCGATCGGCGTGCATCGCGTCGATCAAACCGGTGTATTTGCTGCGATTGTTGGCGGTTACGACGGCGACCATCAGCCTCTCCCAAGCGGAACTTGGGACGAGCTTGCATGCAAAGACCGATGTCCGCATTCCCCCAATTAGGGGATGCGTCACCCGACCAGATCGGCGAAGGCGAGCTGGCTGTCGAACAGCGCGCGCACGATGAGCTGCATCCGCGTCGCCACGTCGTATTTCTGTTTCGCCGCTTCCATGTGCTGGTGAACCGTCTGGTTGGAGATGCCGAGAATCTGCGCCACGTCCTTGTCGCTCTTGCCCCGCCCGGCCAGCACCACGCAGTCGAGCTGGCGCCGCGTGAGCTTGTGATGGGGCGGAAGGACCGCATTGCTGCCGCGCTGCGCGGCACGGCGCTGGACCAGCCGGCGGGCCGCCTCGAACGCGAAGCAGGCGACGTAATGCGCGGCCGGGAGATTGGCCTGCGGTATCGCGCGGCCGCCGCGCGTGCTGAAGGTGCACGAGCCGGTATACTCGCCGGGAATGTGGATCGGCACGGTGAAGCCGTCTTCCAGCCCGGCGAGCTTGGCGGCATGCAGCATTTCGCGCTGGCGGTCGGTGAGGGCGATCATCCGCGGCACGTCGGACCAGGTGAACGGCGCCGCCGACTGCTCGCAGGCGACATGGACCGGATCGTCGATGAAATAGCCCCTGCGATCGACCAGCTCCGTCCAGGCGCTGGGAAAGTCGAACAGGAACACCGCCTCGCCCTTGGTCTTGTAGATGTTCACATGGTGGACGAGGGCAAAATAATCGAAGCCCAGTTCTCGCACCGCGGCTTGCAGCAGCGCCTGCAATTCGGCCAGATCGGTGGTCCGGTTGGCCTCTGCGACAAAAGATTGCACATTTGAGATCAAAGACATGTCCGCCTCTCGGTAAGGTTAAGGCGTCATGCTAAGCTCCGTGGCGGCTGCGGTGGCGGCGTGAACCGTCGCCGAGCCAATATATGCGGTGGATGATCGCGGTGAATTCTTCCAAACCATTCCAAATGGTCTGGGCGGCCCGATCGATAGGCGAGCCGAATCATATATTTGGCGGACGAATATTGACGGCCGAAATCCGCGCCCGAACGGACTCGCCTCGCCGATGCGCACCGGCACGGTCCGATATTGGCTGCGATCCGGTGCTCCCTTGCGAGGCGCGCGCGGTTAGGCGGCGAACAGGCGTTTGAGTCCTTCGAGCGGCTTGCCCACCCCGGACAGGCAAACGCGCGCGGCTTTGACGATGGGAAGAAGCAACAGCAGGTGCACGGCGTGGCGGTATTCCCGCTCCTCGCCGCCCGCCAGTCCCAGGCGATAGCGGTCCTCGCGCGACGGCGCGATGTAGGTTCCGAACAGGTGGTCCCAGATGGCGAGGATGTTGCCGAAGTTCCGGTCGAAGTGCCGCTCTTCCGAACTGTGATGAAGCTGGTGCGCAGACGGCGAGATCAGGAACCGATTCAGCGACGCGGGATAATAGAACGGCATGTGGGTATGGCGAAGATGCTGAAATCCCACCAGGCGCAGCCAGCAATCGGCCGAAACGCCGATCACGACGTAGCCGTACAGACCCGGCTGATGCCAGCGCGCGAACACGACCAGGAACAGTGCCACGAAGAAATTGGGCACGAAGTCGAGAACGATGGCATCGACGGGGTGCTGGCGAAAGACGGTGAGCGGATTGAGCACTTCGGCCGAATGGTGCACCTTGTGGAATTCCCAGAGCAGGCTGGATTTGTGCATGCCCCAATGCGCGAAGAATATCCCGAAATCGTAGATCACGATCCAGCCCGCGAGATAGACGAGTTCGCCGACGAGGGAAAAGGCGCTGTGGGGCAATGCCGGGCCGAGGAGCGCATCCAAGGCCGGCTCAAAGGCTTTCGCGATCGCGAAGGCTCCGATCAGGGCCGGCAGCGATATCAAGTGCCCCAGGATCGCCGGAGCGAAGGTGAATGCGTAGTCGGCCACCGCCGATCGGCTCGCGACGCTTTGCAAGGGAAGCGCAAAGGCCCAGAAGCCCTTCGGCGCGGACGAGTCGTTGCGGCGGCGCTCCAGGACCCACGCGCATAGGGCATTGCAAAGGAAAAAGGCCGGATCCAGCAGGCGCACAAGCCGCGGCCCGAGCAAGGCGCCGATGGCAACCCAGCCCGTGATCCAAAACGATACATCGGCGAGATGCTGTGCGGGCAACTCAGCTCCAGTCCTTGACAAGAATGAGACGAATTCTCATCGCCCCTCGCTATCCGGGATGACAGGAGCAACTGCCGTGCCGGCGCTGTCCGCGATTGCAGGGCGCCGGCCCGGCGCCGCCGCCGCCGCCGTCCGGGCGCGGACGTCTCGACGTATTCAGGGAATGAGCAGCACGCGGCCGACCGCCTTGCGGCTTTCGATATAGGCGTGCGCCGCCGCGGCCTCGGACAAGGGGAACGTCTTGTCGATGACGACCGTCAATGTCCCGGCCGCCACCTCGTCCACCATGCGCTGGATCAGGTCGTGGACCCGGTCGGTCGCGATTTCGGCGCCGAGAAAGACGCCGGTGAGGCTGCGGTTGCCGATCATCAGCGAGCCGACATCGACGCGCATCGGTTCGCGCCCGGCGGCGCCGACCATCGAGACGCGGCCGCGATAGCCGAGGCTCGAAAGCGAGCCCTGCAAGGTCGAGCCGCCGACGGAATCCACGACCAGATCGACGCCGGCATTGCCGGTGATCTTCATGACCGATTCGGCGACGTCCGATGTCCGGTGGTTGATGCCGTGGTCGAGGCCGAGCGGCCTCAAGCGTTCGAGCCGCTCGTCGCTCGACGCCGTGGCCAGCACGCGCGCGCCGGCGCGCTTGGCCAGCTGGATGGCGGCGATGCCGACGCCGCTGGCCCCGGCCTGCACCAGCACGGTCTCCCCGGCCTTGAGCCGGCCGAATTCGAACAGGCAGTCATGCGCCGTGCCGAACGGCACCGGCACCGCCGCGGCGGCCCGCACATCGCAGCCGGCCGGTATCTTCCACGCCGTGCGCGCCGGGACGGAGCGCAGTGCCGCATGGCTGCCGGCAAAGCCGACGGTGACGACCTTGTCGCCGAGCTTGAACCCCGTCACGTCCTTGTCGATGGCGACGATCTCGCCGGCCGCCTGATAGCCGACGATGTGAGGCCGGCTCACCAGCGCGCCGCCCAGCCGGTTCAGCGTATCGCCGCCCTCGATCGACACCGCCTCGACGCGGATCACGATGCCGCCCGGCATCAGCTCCGGATCGGGGACGTCGTCGTAGCGCAATACCGAGGGCGGTCCGTTTTCGTCATAGACGGCGGCTTTCATGGCGGTCTCCCGGTGCGGCGGCAAGGCTAGCGCGCCCGGCCGGCCGCGCCTAGGCGCGGCTGGCGCCGACCGCGCCGCATCCGCTAGAAAAGAACGGCGGAACGCGCGCGCCGGCGACTTCGTGCATCGGCGTCGATCAAGGCGTCGCGCCGGCGATGGAGAGGATTTGACCATGCGAGCCTTGGCCGCGGCGGCTGCCGTCATTGCGATCACCGGAGCGGGCTTGGCGGCGGATCCGCCGCCCGTTTCGATCCTGCCGGTGACCCGGTTCAACGCCACCGTCACGGGCCAGCGGATCGTGGTGCCGAACCGCCCCGACGTCATCGTCTCGCTCGCCACCATTCAGCCGGGTGGAAGGCTGCCCGAGCACCTGCACCGCTATCCGCATTTCGTCTATGTGCTTGAGGGCACGGCGACGCTGGTGAACACGGTGACGCACAAATCGCAACAGATCGCGCAGGGCCGGTTCGTCGCCGAGCCGCAGAACACCTGGCATTATGGCGTCAACAACGGAAAGGTCGTGCTGAAGATCCTGGGCATCGACCAGGTGCCGGCCGGGACCAAGAGCAACCTGACGCCACGAACGCCATGAGCGCGACGGTCGTCGGCGTCGCCTGCGACGGCGATCACAAATTCAGCAAGCCGGCGCGGGCGCGCATCCGCCTGATCGCGGGTCTCGGCGTCGAGGGAGACGCGCATGCGGGCGCCACCGTGCAGCATCTGTCGCGGATGCGGCGCGATCCGGCCATTCCCAACCTGCGGCAGGTGCATCTGATCCACGCCGAACTGCACGCGGCGCTGAACGCCGCGGGCTTCGTCGTCGGCGCCGGCGACATGGGCGAGAACATCACCACGCGCGGCATCGACCTGCTCGGCCTGCCGCTGAACGCGCGCCTGCATCTGGGCCGCGATGCCGTCGTGGAGGTGAAGGGCCTGCGCAATCCGTGCAGCCAGCTGGACGGTTTTCGCAAAGGCCTCATGGCCGCGACGCTGGACCGCGACGCGAACGGCAAGCTGGTCCGCAAGGCCGGCGTGATGGGCATCGTCGTCCAGGGCGGCGCGGTGAAGCCCGGCGACGCGATCAGGGTCGAGGTTCCCGACGGGCCGCAGGAGCCGCTGCCGGTGGTGTAGCCGGCAACCGGTTCAATAGCCCAGCAGCGTCGCGTAGCGGTCGCGGTGATAGGACGAGGCGCCGAAGGTCGCTTCCTGGGCGCGGGCGCGCTTCAGGTAAAGCCCGGCATCGTGCGCATCGGTCATGCCGATGCCGCCATGCATCTGCACCATCTCGTTGGAGACCAGATGCACCAGATCGCCGGCCTTGGCCTTGGCCAGCGAGGCGAGCTGGGCCACGTCATTGGCATCGCGGTCGATCGCCGACAGCGCGCCTTCGACGCAGGAGCGCGCCAGTTCCAGATCGGTGAACATCTTGGCGGCGCGATGCTGCAGGGCCTGGAAGGTGCCGATCTTCTGGCCGAACTGCTCGCGCGTCTTGAGATAGTCCAGCGTCACCTCGAAGGACTGCAGCGCCTGGCCGAGCATCTCGGCGGCAAGACCGGCGCGGGCGCGGTCGAGCGTGGTTTCGAGCACGCCGCCGCCATGGTCGAGCGCGCCCAGCACCTCGCCCTCGACGTCCTGGAAGGTGAGATTGGCATAGCCGCGGCTGTCCGCCGTCCTGAGCCTGTCGCGCGTCAGCCCGCGCGGCGCCGCGCCGTCCACCAGGACAAGCGTGATGCCAGAGGCATCGCCCGGCTTGCCCGAGGTGCGCGCCGCGACGATGACGAGACCGGCCGTCCCGCCTTCGAGCACGAACGTCTTCCTGCCGTTGAGCGTCACCTTGCCGTTGCCGCTCTCGAACCCGCCCAGCGCGATCTTCTCCGGCGCGTGGTGCGGACCCTCGTCGACGGCCAGCGTGGCGATCAGCGTTCCCTCCGCGATCGCGGGCAGATATTTGTGCTTCTGCGCGTCGGAGCCGGCGAGCAGCAGCGCCGTCGTCGCCGTCAGCGCCGTGGCGAGGAGCGGCGAGGCCGTCAGCGTGCGCCCGGCCTCCTCAAGCACGAGGCCGAGCGTGAGATAGCCCAGGCCGGTGCCGCCGAATTCCTCGGGGATGAGGATGCCGGTCCATCCCATCTCGGCCATCTCCCGCCACACGCCGCGGTCGAAGCCTTCGTCATTGCCGGCGTCGCGCAGCTTGCGGAAGGCGGCGACGGGCGATCGCGCCTGCACCCACGATTTGGCGGCGTCGCGGATCATGGATTGCTCTTCGGTCAAGACTGCCATTGTTCTTTCCTGCCTGCTCGATGTTCAAATCGCGTTCATTGGTGATCCAGCAATCCCAGGATCCGCTTGGCGATGATGTTGTTCTGGATCTCCTGGCTGCCGCCATAGATCGTGGTGGCCTTGCCGCCGAGCCAGCCGCGCACCGTATCGAGCTCGCCCCGGGTGAAGCCGTCGCCCTCCCAGCCCAGGCCCTGATGCCCCATCATCTCGATGAGCAGTTCGCTGCGCTCCTGGCCGATGCGCGAGCCGGCATTCTTCATGATCGAGGTCGTCGCCGACGGGCCCTGATTGCTTTTGGCCTCGCCGGCCGCGCGCTGCACGGTGAGCATGAAGGCGCGGATGTCCATCATGTGGCTCGCGATGCGGGCGCGCAGATCGGCGTCGGCCAGCCTGCCATCGTCGCGGGCGCCGACATAGGCCTTGGCGACCTGGTCGAGGCCGCGGCTCTCGCCGCTGCGGCCCAGCCCCGAGGCGCCGCCGATATTGCCGCCGAGGCCGGCGCGCTCGAACTGCAGCAGGCGCTTGCCGATGGTCCAGCCGCCGCCCAGCGGCCCCATCAGATTCTCCTTGGGCACTTTCACATCGGTGAAGAAGGTTTCGCAGAACGGCGAGTTGCCGCCGATCAGCCGGATCGGGCGCACTTCGATGCCCGGCGATTTCATGTCGATCAGCAGGAAGGAGATGCCCTCATGCTTGCGCGTGTTGTCGGTGCGCACCAGGGCGAAGCACATGTCGGCATATTGCGCGCCGCTGGTCCAGATCTTCTGGCCGTTGACGAGATAGTGGTCGCCCTTGTCGATGCATTGGGTGCGCAGCGCCGCCAGATCCGATCCGGCGCCCGGCTCCGAATAGCCCTGGCACCACCAGGTCGTGCCCGTGACGATGCCCGGAACATATTTCTTCTTCTGCTCCTCGGAGCCGTATTCCAGCAGCGTCGGTCCGAACATCATCACGCCCATGCCGCCGATCGGGCTGAAGGCGCCGATGCGCGCCATCTCGTCCTGCAGCACGCGCGCTTGCGCCTTCGAAAGCCCGCCGCCGCCATAGGCCTTGGGCCAGCTCGGCGTACCCCAGCCCCGTTCGCCCATCGCCTTTTTCCAGCGCAGAAAATCGGCGCCGGCGCCCGGCCCGCCCTCGCGCAGCATCACGGCCCCCTGTCCCGCCAGCGAGGGCGGGAAGTTCGCCGCCAGCCACGACCGCGCCTCGGTGCGGAAGGCTTCGAGATCGGGGTCCGCGGCTGCACTCATGCGTCGGCTCCTTCGTCCGCGAGCGGCGATGTCATTGATGGTCCATCAAGCCCAGCACGCGCTTGGCGATGACGTTGAGATTGACCTCCGACGTGCCGCCCTCGATGGAGTTGCCCTTGGCGCGCAGCATGCCGCGCAGGGCGGCGCGCTCGGACGGCTTGTAGGCGTCGCCCTCCCAGCCGAGAGCCTGCGTGCCCAGCGCTTCGACCAGCAGTTCGGTGCGTTCCTGGTTCACCTTGGCCGCGGCATATTTGACGATCGAGGTCGCCGCCGACGGACCTTTGCCCTGCTTGGATTCGTCTTCGGCGCGGCGGACCGTCAGCGCGAAAGCGCGCGCCTCCATCTTGTGCGCGGTGATGCGGCTTCGCAGATCGGCATCCGCGATCCTGCCGCCGTCCGTGCCGACATAGTCGAGCGCGGCATGTTCGAGATCGTAGGCGCCGCCGCCGGCGCCGAAGCCGCCGGCCGAGATGTTCTGCCGCTCATATTGCAGCAGGCGCTTGGCGATCTCCCAGCCGCCATTGAGCTTGCCGACCAGTTGCGCCTTGGGGACCTTCACGTCGGTGAAGAAGGTCTCGCAGAACGGCGACTGGCCGCTGATCAGCTTGATCGGCCGCGCCTCGACGCCCGGCGACGCCATGTCGAACAGCAGGAACGAGATGCCTTCATGCTTGGTCGTGTTGTCGGTCCGCACCAGGCAGAAGATCCAGTCGGCCTTGTCGGCATAGGAGGTCCAGACCTTCTGGCCGTTGACGAGATAATGATCGCCCTTGTCGATCGCCTGGGTGCGCAGGCCGGCAAGGTCGGAACCGGCGCCGGGCTCGCTATAGCCCTGGCACCAGCGGATCTCGCCGCGCACGATCTGCGGCAGGAATTTCTGCTTCTGCGCCTCATCGGCGTATTCGAGCAGCACCGGCCCAAGCATCCAGATGCCGAAGGACATCAGCGCCGGACGGGCCTGGATGCGGCCGAGTTCCTGGTTCAGCGCGCGCGCCTGCGCGTTGGAAAGGCCGCCGCCGCCATAGGCCTTGGGCCAGGTCGGCGCGGTCCAGCCCTTCGCGGCCATGCGGTCGAGCCACAGCTTCTGTTCGGGATTCCCGAATGCCGCGCGGCGCCCGCCCCAGATCGAATCGTCGTCGCCGTCGGTCAGCGCAATCTCGGCGCCGCCGCGCATCGAGGGCGGGCAATTCGCTTCCAGCCAGGCGCGCGCTTCGCCGCGGAATGTCTCGGGATCGCTCATCGTCCTCACCCATTTTCGAAGCCCGCGCGACGCGGTGCTGGCCGGGCGACCGCACCCGGCCCGCGGACTGTAGCCGCACGAGAGGCCGGCGCAACGGCGCCGTCCGCCCTGGCCGCAGGTGCTATCAGGACGCGCGGCACCGAGTCCACTATGACGCAGCGAAAGCTTCCGGCGCGCCGCCGACCTGCGGCATTCAGGGCGCCGGCGCCACCACCAGGCGATAGGCCTTGGCGTCCTTCAGCCAGTCGCGCGCCGCCGCCTGCACATCGGCGGCCGTCACGCTTTTCAAGTCCGGTATGGTGGTGCGGACGATGTCGAGCAGGCGGGGATCGGCCTGCGATCCGCCGAGCAGGGAGAGCCAGTATTCATTGCCCTGCTGCTGGCGGCCGATATCTTCGATGCGCGGGCCGCGGGCGCGGTCGAGTTCGTCGTCGCCGACCGGCTTGGCGGCCAGATCGGCTTCCACCGCCGACACGGCCGAATAGAAATTCGCGATCTTGTCGGGCGGAAGCTGCGCATAGGCATAGAGATAGCCATAGTCTTTCGACGCCGTGGAAGAGACCGTCGAGGCGCTGGGCGTATAGGTGATGCCTTCGCGGGTGCGCAATTCGTCCAGCAGGCGCTGCGAGAAGATCTCCCCCAGCACGCGCAGCGTGCGCTGCCGCTTCATGTCGGCATAGAAGCCCGATGTGGGCCAGATCATCATCGCGATCGCCTGGTTGGCGGCGCCGTGATCGGTCAGCATCACCGGATCTTGCGTCGGTCCGGGAAAGCG
>DASWOE010000419.1:0-12017 GCA_036398875.1 Rhizomicrobium sp. | reverse complement strand
CGGGCGGGCAGAACAAGGCGCGGACGTAGCAGGAATCCTCTGCCGGTTTCAAGCCGGATAACGCCGCGATTTCGGAACCTCAGGTCCGGTTCTTCAGGCTTTTCAGGACCGAAAACGGGCTTTCCGGGCGGACTTCGGGGTCCGCCGCCGTGGCAAATTCGACCCCGGGCGCCCGCGGATAGGGATCGATCGCCAGGACGAACTCCTCCAGCAGCGGCGCCGCCAGGTCGTAGGTCAGGTTGTCGATCTCCTCGGGCACCTCGTCGTCGCCGGCGCCGGGGTTCAGGGGGATGCTCTCGCCCGGCCTGGTCCGGATGCGCTGGGTGAGGTGCAGTTCGCGATGGACCGGCTTGACGATGCGGCTGGCCACCGGCTCCAGCGTCACCACGCAGTCCTGCACGATGTCGGCGACAAGTTCGGCATCGAGCGAAAAGCGGTCGGCGGAGTGCTTGCGCAGGCTGACCGTGGCGCCGAAGCCGTTCACGGCGCGCACATCGGCCCAGCGGGCGATGCGCGCCAGGTCGTCGCCGGCGGCATCGACGCGGATTTCCGCGCCGGCACGGCCAAGATCGCCGAGGTCGTAGGGGTGCCGGAAGGGCGGTTCGTCCGTCATGGTCCGGAAAATGTCGTGGGGATTGGCCCGAAATCAAGGGCGGCGCCCAAGGGATCGCAAGCCTTGAGCCGCCCGGCGGCGGCCTGGGCGTAGCGCGCCAGGGCGGCGGCCGCGGCCTGGCGGTCGGCGGCGCCGCGATAGACGTTTCGCAGGATGGCGTCGGCCAGCGCCGCCTCGTCGCCGGCCGCCTCATAGACATGGAGTCGGCCGGCGAAGGCGTTGCCGAGCTTCTTCATGCGCGGTCCCATGCCCATGTCGCCATTGCCCAGATCGCGCAGCGCCTCGTCGAAAGCGACGAAAATCGCGTCGGACAGGCCCTGGGCGAGGTCGGCGCGCCCCGCCGCCTTGAGCCAGCGCAGGGCCAGCCAGGCATGCAGGGCGACCATGTCGAAGCGGCCATCGACCGTGTCGGCCACGCCATAGGCCCGGAAGAAGACCGGCTGGCGGGCGGCGGCCGTGAGGGCGGCATACAAGGCCTGGACATGGCGGACATTCCGCGTGGTCCGGCGCAGGGCGTTCAGCATGACGGAACCTTCAGGATCGGGCGGTCTTGCCAGCGCCTGGCGCCGACGCTAGCACGTATTGCCGGGCGGGATTTATCCGGTTTGAGGATGTTGTGCATGCGAAAAACGGTTCTGGCCACGGTCCTGTTCCTTGGCGCGGCGGGCCTTATCGGCGGCTGCTCGCCGGTGGTCAATCAGCGCGGCTATCTGCCCGATCCCGACGCCGAGCATAAGATCGCCGTCGGCAAGGACACCAAGACCACCATCCAGCAGAATCTCGGCTATCCGTCCACCGAGGCGACGTTCTCGCAGGCCGGCGACGCCTGGTACTACATCACGTCGGTCGAGAAGCAGATCGCCTTCTTCGCGCCGTCGGTGCAGTCGCGCTCCATCCTGGCCGTCTATTTCGACAAGGACGGCAAGGTCACCGACATGAAGCATTATTCGCTCAAGGACGGCCACATCGTCGCCTTCGAGACGCGCGAGACGCCGTCGAAGGGCCGCGAGATGACCTTCCTTCAGCAGCTGTTCAACGCGACCCCCGGCGTGCCGCTGGGCGGCAACAACGGCCAGACCAATCCCAATCCGGGCGGCGGCAATCCGGGACCCGGCGGCGGCCCGTAAGACGAACGGGCGCGGAACCTTCGTCCCGCGCCCGCCAATGCCGTCGATACCGCCGATCAGAATCCGTGCGCGAGCACCGCCAGCAGCAGCAGCGCCACGATGTTCGTGATCTTGATCATCGGATTGACGGCCGGACCGGCGGTGTCCTTGTAGGGGTCGCCGACCGTGTCGCCGGTCACCGCGGCCTTGTGGGCGTCGGAGCCCTTGCCGCCGTAATGGCCGTCCTCGATGTACTTCTTGGCATTGTCCCAGGCGCCGCCGCCCGAGGTCATCGAGATGGCGACGAACAGGCCGGTGACGATCACCCCCATCAGCATGGCGCCCAGCGCATCGAAGGCCTGCGTCTTGTCGGCGATGAGATCGACGATCACGAACAGCACCACCGGCGAGAACACCGGCAGCATCGAGGGCACGATCATCTCGCGGATCGCGGCCTTGGTCAGCAGGTCCACCGCCCGGGCATAGTCGGGCTTCTGGGTGCCCGCCATGATCCCCGGCATCTCGCGGAACTGCCGGCGCACCTCCTCGACCACCGCGCTGGCGGCGCGGCCGACGGCCGTCATCGCGATGCCCCCGAACAGATAGGGCAGCAGGCCGCCGATGAAGAGGCCCACCACGACCCAGGGATCGTCCAGGCCGAAGGTCGGCACCGAGACGCCTTCGAAGAAGGAGCCCGGGGCGGCGTTGGCGATGAAGTGCTTGAGGTCCTCGGTATAGGCCGCGAACAGCACCAGGGCGCCCAGGCCGGCGGAGCCGATGGCATAGCCCTTGGTCACCGCCTTGGTGGTGTTGCCGACGGCGTCGAGCGCGTCGGTGGTCTTGCGGACGTCGCCTTCGAGGCCGGCCATTTCGGCAATGCCGCCGGCATTGTCGGTGACCGGACCGAAGGCATCGAGCGCCACGATCATGCCCGCGAGCGACAGCATGGTCGATACCGCGATGGCGATGCCGAACAGGCCCGCCAGCAGATAGGTGACGACGATGCCGATGCAGATGACGATCGCCGGCAAAGCCGTCGATTCCATCGAGATCGCGAGGCCCTGGATGACATTGGTGCCGTGGCCGGTGACGGACGCCGCCGCGATGACCTTCACCGGACGGTAATTGGTGCCGGTGTAGTACTCCGTGATCACGATGAGCGCGCCGGTCACCAGCAATCCCATCACGCCGCATTCGAACAGCGACAGGCCGGTGAACGCCGTGGTGCCGGCGGTCAGCACCGTGGTCATGCCGACCAGGTAGTCGGTGAGCGGCCACAGGCCGATCAGCGACAGGATCACGGTGGCGATCACGCCCTTGTAGAGCGCGCCCATGATGTTGTTCGAGGCGCCGAGACGGACGAAGAAGGTGCCGACGATCGAGGTCACGATGCTCATAGCGGCGATCGCCAGCGGAAAGAGCATCAGCGCATCGCGGGTCTCGCCGGTGAAATAGATCGAGGCGAGCACCATGGTGGCGACGGTCGTCACCGCGAAGGTCTCGAACAAATCGGCCGCCATGCCGGCGCAGTCGCCGACATTGTCGCCGACATTGTCGGCGATCGTGGCCGGATTGCGCGGGTCGTCTTCGGGGATGCCGGCCTCGACCTTGCCGACCATGTCGCCGCCGACGTCGGCGCCCTTGGTGAAGATGCCGCCGCCCAGACGCGCGAAGATCGAGATCAGCGAGGCGCCGAAGCCCAGACCCACCAGCGATTCGACGATGATGCGGCCCTGCACCGCGTCGTCCGGGTTCAGGCCCAGGCCGTCGCGCAGGAAGGCGTAATAGCCGGCGACGCCGATCAGGCCGAGGCCCACCACCAGCATGCCGGTCACCGCGCCGGAGCGGAACGCGACCGACAGGCCCTGGGCCAGGCCGTGCCGAGCGGCTTCGGCCGTGCGCACATTGGCGCGCACCGAGACGTTCATGCCGACATAGCCGGCCGCGCCCGACAGGATCGCGCCGACCAGATAGCCGACGCCGATCTGCCAGCCGAGAAAGAAGGCGGCGAGAAGGAAGATCACCACGCCGACCACGGCGATGGTGGTGTACTGGCGATTGAGGTAGGCGCCGGCGCCTTCCTGGATCGCCTGGGCGATCTCCTGCATGCGCTCATTGCCCGCGCTCAAGGCGAGCACGGAGCGGATGGTCCAGACGCCGTAGAGCAGCGCCAGCACCCCCGCCGCGAGGACGAGTGTCAAGTCGATATCCATGGTAGATCCCTCGATTGCTTGGATTTTTCCCGACGGCGCGTTGGAACCGCCCGTCCCCATGGCCGGCGGAAGGACCTACCGCTTCAAGGGCGGCGAACATATGCCAAAAGCCCGTTCGCGGTGCAACGGCGGACTTGGGGGAAGTTTTCGAGAAAAGAACCGCCCGGCTGCCCAGGAGGCGCTAACGCGCGGCCGCAGCCCCGGCCGGCGGCGGCCCGGCCGCCTGGCCCGGCTGGTCGGGGGCTGCCGGCACCTGGGTCGGATGCAGCGGCGCGAAGGTGATGCCAGCTTCCTTTTTGCCGTCGCCGAAGATCATGCGTGCGACCTTGGCGGTACCCACCACCTGGCGCGCGTCGGCGACGAGGCGGGCGGCGAGAAGGCCGGGATCGACGGCCGTCGGATCGTCGGCCTTTGAGACCGGCGCGGCATTCACGTCGCGCACGAAGGCATCCTGGATGAAGGCGATCCTGTCGCGGATTTCGAGGGCGGCGCGCTGCGACGACGCCACCAGCTTGGACGAGATATAGGAATAGCCGAGCAGCTTGCCGTCCCTGCTCATCGGCGCGATCAGGAACGGCATATCGACATTGGTGCCCGGATCGCCGGCCTTTTCGGCGGCGAAAGCGGGCTGGACGACGAAGACCAGCGCGAGGGCAAGGACGAGACGGCGGGACATCGCGCGAGGATCGCAGGATGCGCTTAATGCGCGGTTTACGATGCCGGCGGCGCTAGAAATGCCGCCAGCCGGCGCGGTCTACCCGCATCGGCTTTCCGGCGGCATCCAGCAGGGCGACGCCGCGGCCGTGCATGACGAAGCCGATCTCGGTGACCTTCGTGCCGGCGGCGAGGCCTGCGGCCAGCACCTTGGCGCGCCCGGCACGCGGGGCAGTGAAGGCGATCTCGTAGTCGTCGCCGGCGGTGGCGGCGCGCAGGACAGCGTCGTCGCCCCTGCCCCATGCCTTGCACAGCGCGGGCGACAGCGGCACGCGCGCGGCCTCGACCGCTATATGGACCTTGGAGACGTCGGCGATGTGCCCGAGATCGGCGAGGAGACCGTCCGACACATCGAGCGCCGCGCTCGCCAGCCCGCGCAGCTTCCGGCCAAGGCCGAGACGCGGCTGCGGGATGCGATAACGCGCGATCAGCGCGGCGGCGCGGCGCTTCTGCCGCAGGGCCTCGAGGCCGCCGCCGCTGTCGCCCACGGTGCCGCTGACGAAGACGAGATCGCCGGCCTTGGCGCCGCGACGCAGGATGGCCTCACCCTGCGGCACATAGCCGAGCGCCGTGACGGATATGGTGAGCGGACCGGGCATGCCCGACATGTCGCCGCCCAGCAGCGCCAGGCCGAATTCGCGCTGGTCCGCAGCAAGCCCGCGCGCGAATGCCTTGAGCCATGCCGCGGTGATGTTCTTCGGCAGGGCCAGCGTCAGCAGGTAACCGAAGGGCTCCGCACCCTTGGCGGCGAGGTCGGAGAGGTTCACGCGCAATGCCTTGCGCGCAATCGCGGCCGGCAGATCGCTCGCGAAAAAATCGACGCCGGCAATGAGTGCGTCGGTGGTGAGGACAAGTTCATGCCCCTTGCGCAACGGCAACAGCGCCACGTCGTCCGTCAAGCCCAGCGCCGCCCGCGACGTCGCGAGCGGCGCGAAGACATCGGCGATGAGGTCGAATTCGGAGAGCGGCATGCGAGCATTATAACCACCCTCCCCTCCGGGGAGGGCCGAAATCTGCGAAGCAGATTTCGGGGCCGGGCTGAGAGCGCAGCACGAGCCCCCCGAAAAATCTTCACTGCGCTCCGATTTTTCGACCCCCCCTCAAAGGGAGGGTCGATCAGAACTGCAGCTCGTCGTCGGGCGGTACCTCGCCGAATTCGGCGGCGCGCTTGCGGTGGGCCAGCTTGTCCAGTGCCGCGTTCACGAAGGCGGGCTCGTCGCCCGAGAAGAAGGCGTGCGCGACCTCGACATATTCGTCGATCACCGCCTTGGCCGGCACGTCGCGACGGCCGATCAGCTCGAAGGCGGCGGCGCGCAGGATGGCGCGGAGAATGGAATCCACCCGCTCCAGCCGCCAATCCGCCGCCAGCACTTTGGTGATGGAACGGTCGATCTCGACCTGATGGCGCGGCACGCCGCGCAGGATGTCGGCGAAGAAGTCCGCGTCGGCGTCGCCGCCCGATATTTCCGGTTCGCGGCCAAGGCGGTGTTCGACGAATTCGAGATTGACGGTCTCGGCATCCTCGCCCGTCAGCTCCATCTGATAGAGCGCCTGCACCGCCGCCAGCCGTGCCGCACGCCGCGCTGCGAAGCCGTCGGTCACCGGTGCGCGCCGAGGCGGTTTCGCGCGTTGACGAGGGCGAGACAGGCCCGTGCCGCATCGCCGCCCTTGTCGCCGTCCTCCACCGAGGCGCGCTCCTGCGCCTGATGCTCGGTCTCGACCGTCAGGATGCCGTTGCCGATGCACAGGCCGTGGCCGACGCCAAGATCCATGAGGCCGCGGGCGGATTCGTTGGAGACAATTTCGAAGTGATAGGTCTCGCCGCGGATGATGCAGCCGAGCGCGATATAGCCGTCGAAGCTTTTGCCGCCATGCTCGCCGGCGCGCGCCGCGATGGCGATGGCCGGCGGTATCTCAAGCGCGCCGGGCACGGAAATGCGCTCGAAATGCGCCCCGCCCTTCTCCAGCGCCGCCGTCGCGCCGTCGAGCAGCGCATCGGAGATGTGGCCGTAGAAGCGGGCCTCGACGATCAGGATGTTCGGCTTGTCGGTCATGGCTGGTCCTTGCCGCGGATCGGATGCGTACCGACGATGTTGAGGTCGTAGCCTTCCAGCGCGACGATCTTCTTCTCCGGCGTGTCGGTCAGCAGGACCATGTCGCGCACGCCCAGATCGAGCAGGATCTGCGCCCCGACGCCGTACTCCTTCACCCGGCGGCGGTCGATGTCCTCGGCCAGCCGGCGGGTCAGGATGTCGGACACGAAGGTCGGGCGGGTGGTGCGCAGGAGGACGACGACGCCCCGGCCCTCCTGTGCGATGATGCGCATGGACTCGCCCAGCACGTCGCGCTCATAGGCCTTCCAGTCCAGCATGTCGCTGAAGATGTTCACAGCGTGCATGCGCACCAGGACCGGCTTGGGCGTGGAGATGTCGCCCTTCACCAGCGCGATATGCTCGGCATATTCGAGTTCGTTGACATAGACGAACATCGTCCAGGCGCCGCCATTGTGGCTTTCGAACGGCCTCTCGATCTTGCGCTTGACGAAATGGTCGTATTTGCGGCGATAGGCGATCAGGTCGGCGATGGTGCCGATCTTGAGGCCGTGGAGCTGGGCGAAGGGAACCAGGTCGGGCAGCCGGGCCATGGTGCCGTCATCGTTCATGATCTCACAGATCACGCCGGCGGGATTGAGCCCGGCCAGCCGCGCGATATCGACCGCGGCCTCGGTGTGGCCGGCACGCACCAGCGTGCCGCCATGGCGCGCCACCAGCGGGAAGACATGGCCCGGCGAGGTGATGTCGTCGGCGCTCTTGGTCGGGTCGATGGCGACGGAGATCGTATGGGCGCGGTCATGCGCCGAGATGCCGGTGGAGATGCCCTCCTTGGCCTCGATCGAGATGGTGAACGCGGTCTGGTTCGGGGTGCCGTTGACCTGGGTCATCATCGGGATCCGGAGCGCGTCGGCGCGCTCCTGCGTCAGCGCGAGGCAGATCAGGCCGCGGCCGTATTTGGCCATGAAATTGACCGACGCCGGCGTGCACATCTGCGCCGGAATGACGAGATCGCCTTCGTTCTCGCGGTCGTCGGCATCCATCAGGATGAACATGCGGCCGTTGCGCGCGTCCTCGATCACATCTTCGATGTTGGAGATATAGTCGTGATAGACGGCGACGTTCATTTGCCGACGATCCTCGCCACATAGCGCGCCAGCAGGTCGATCTCGAGATTGACCTTGGAGCCCGGCTTCACCTTGCCGAAGGTCGTGACCTTGAAGGTGTGCGGGATGATGTTGACCCCGAAGCGCGCGCCATCGACCTCGTTGACGGTGAGCGACACGCCGTCGAGCGCCACGGAACCCTTGGGTGCGATGAACTTCGACAATGCCGGCGGCGCCTCGAACACCACGCGGGTGGATTCGCCGTCCGGCAGCACCAGCTTGACCTCCGCCACGCCATCGACATGGCCGCTGACGATATGGCCGCCGAATTCGTCGCCGACCCGCATCGGACGTTCGAGATTGACCGGATCGCCGACCTTCCAGCTTCCCAGCGTGGTCTTGGACAGGGTCTCGGCCGAAGCGGTCACCGCGAACCAGCGGTCCTTGGGCGTGCCCTTGTCCACCACGGTCAGGCAGACGCCGGAACAGGCGACCGATGCGCCCATCTCGATCGCCGAGACGTCGTAATTCGTGGCGATCACGACATGGGTATCGCCGCGCTTCTCGATGTGGCGCACGCGTCCGATGTCGCTGACGATTCCGGTGAACATGACGCCCCTTTTAGGCTGTGCGGGAATAGCTTTCCAGAAGATCGGCACCGAATTCGCGCACCGACAGGCGGGTAAACTTCGGCGCTTCGCCGAGCCTCAGGGCGGACAGTGCGGCGATGGAGCCGTGAGCCGCGCCGCCCAGCACGATCGGCGCGGTGAAAACCTCCAGTTCATCGGCAAAGCCGCCGTCCAGGAATGCGGCGTGGACCGTCGCGCCCCCCTCCACCAGCAGCCGCGTCACGTTTCGTTTCGACAGTTCGGTCAGCATTGCGCCGAGATCGGGTCTGCCCCGCGCATCGGGCGGGAGCACAACCACATCGACCCCGCGGCTTTTCAGCGCGTCGCCGCCGCCAACCGTGGTGAAGACCAGCGTCGGATGCCGAAGCGCCGATGTCGCAAGCCTGGACGTCTCGCGCAGCCGCAATCGGGAGTCCAGGACGACGCGCAGCGGCGAATGGCCTTCGAGGCCCGCCAGCCGGCAGGTCAGATCGGGATCGTCCGCCGAAGCCGTGTTCGCGCCGATCAGGATCGCATCGTTGCGGGCGCGCAACAGATGACCGAACCGGCGCGCCGCCTCGCCGGTGATCCATTTGCTGTCGCCCGCGGCGGTTGCGGTCTTGCCGTCGAGGCTTTGCGCGATCTTGAGCGTCACGTAGGGGCGCTGCCGCCGGATATGGCTGAAGAAGCCCGCGAGCGTGGCGGCGGCCTCGCGCTCGCCGATGCCGATCTCGACGGCGATGCCGGCGGCGCGCAGCCTGGCGATGCCTTGGCCGTCCACGCGCGGATCGGGATCGCCGCAGGCGATGACGACGCGCGCGAGCCCCGCGGCGATCAGCGCGTCGGCACACGGGCCGCCGGTCGTGCCGATATGCGAGCACGGCTCCAGCGTGACATAGGCCGTGGCGCCGCGCGCCCTTTGCCCCGCCATTTGGAGAGCGACGATCTCGGCATGCGGACGTCCGCACTCGTCGGTGCGGCCCCGCCCCAGGATGCGGCCGTCCGCCGCCACGATGACGCAGCCCACCGACGGCACGCGCCCGGTCCGTCCGACGCCGCGCGACGCGAGCGCGACGGCATGGCGCATATGCAACGCGTCGTCGCGCCCGGTCATGGCAAGAGCACCGAGAAGGCAATGGCGACGGCATTGTACGCGGCATGGGTCGCGAACGAGGCCCATAGCGAACCCGTGCGCGCGACCCACAGCGCCAGCACGACGCCGGCGAGTGCAAGCTCCGAAGTGTAGAGCCAGCCCTGCGCGCCGGGATGCAGCAGAAAGTGACCATGGCCGAGCGCGAAGGCCAGCGCGGTCACGCAGACTGCGACGCCGACGCTGCGTGATCGCCGGAGCCAGGCATAGAACAGCCCACGGAAAAAGAACTCCTCCACCAACGGCGCAAACAGCGCGACGACGGCCAGCGAGGCGGCGAATTGCGCGGCGGAGTGCGGCACCAGCGCACGCTCGACGGCCGAATCGCGAAACGTCACCAGCGACGCGCGCGCGAGAAGCTCGTTGCCGCCGTTGAGGAGCAGCGACAGCGCGACGCCGCTGAGCGCCGCCAGCGCCAAGGTCGATGCCGCCAGGGGCGGAAAATAGTGCCGGACCGGATGCGGCGTTCGCCAGCGCGCCACCAGCCAGATCGTCGCCAGAAGGCCCAGATCGCTCAATACGATCGCCGCCTGGTTCACCCAGAAGCTGTTCTGGATGCAGCCGACAAAGCCGCCGCCGTTGAGACGAAACCCCATCGCGACCGCGATCAGGAGCGCGGCGCCGCCGACCAGCACCGAGAGGACGACGCCTGCGAACGACCCGCCGAAAAACGCGATGAGCAGGTCCGACCAGCGGACGGCGCCGTCCCGCGGCTTGGATGCAAAATCCGGTGTCGTCCCTTCGGCCATCGGCCTTCACATCGACGCGCCGGGACTCAGCGCCTGTCGTCCTTGTCCTCGCCGGCAAGCTCGCCGATGAATTCCTCGAAATCCTTGGTCTCGCGGAAATTCTTGTAGACCGAGGCGAAGCGCACATAAGCGACCTTATCGAGGCTTTGCAGGGCCTGCATGATCAGTTCGCCGATGACGCTGGAGGGGATTTCGTTCTCGCCCATGCTTTCGAGGCGGCGCACGATGCCGGTGATGGTGCGATCGACGCGCTCGCGCTCGACGGGCCGCTTGCGCAAGGCGTGGAGCATCGAACGTTCCAGCTTCTCGCGCTCGAAAGGCTCGCGCCTTCCGTTCTTCTTGACCACCACCAGTTCGCGCAGCTGAACCCGCTCGAAGGTGGTGAAGCGGCCGCCGCATTCGGGACAGTGCCGCCGCCGCCGGATCGCCGCATTGTCTTCGCTGGGGCGGCTGTCCTTCACCTGGGTGTCGTCATGTCCGCAAAAGGGGCAGCGCATGGAATATCCGCTCTCTCAAGGATAGATCGGGAAACGGCGACACAATTCCCGTACGCGCGTCGCGACGCCGGCCTCGACCGCCGCATCGCCGGCCTCGCCGGTCCTGGCGACGGCATCGACCACCTCGACGATCAGCGCCCCGATCTGGCGGAATTCGTCGGTGCCGAAGCCCCGTGTCGTGCCGGCCGGCGAGCCCAGGCGGATGCCCGAGGTGATGGTCGGCTTTTCGGTGTCGAACGGCACCGCGTTCTTGTTGGTCGTGATCGACGCGCGGTCGAGCGCCTTTTCCGTATCGCGGCCGGTGGCACCCTTGGGCCGAAGATCCACCAGCAACACATGGGTGTCGGTCCCGCCCGAGACGATGTCCAGCCCGGCGGCGTTGAGCGTCTCGGCGAGGACTTTGGCGTTGTCCACCACGGCCTTGGCATAGAGCTTGAACTCGGGGCGCAGCGCCTCGCCGAACGCCACCGCCTTGGCCGCGACGACATGCATGAGCGGCCCGCCCTGCAGGCCGGGGAAAATCGCCGAATTGATCTTCTTGCCGAGATCGGCATCGCGCGAAAGGATCATGCCGCCGCGCGGGCCGCGCAGCGTCTTGTGCGTGGTGGTCGTCACCACATGGGCGTGTTCGAGCGGATTGGGATGCACGCCGCCCGCGACCAGGCCGGCGAAATGCGCCATGTCCACCATCAGGAAGGCGCCGACCGAATCGGCGATGGCGCGAAAGCGCGCGAAGTCGATGAAGCGGGGATAGGCCGAGCCGCCGGCGACGATGACTTTCGGTCTGTGCGCCCGCGCCAAGGCATCGACATGGTCCATGTCGATGCGCTGGTCTTGGCGGCGCACGGTGTACGAGACGGGTTTGAACCATTTGCCCGACTGGTTGGCGGGCGAGCCGTGCGTCAGATGGCCTCCGGCCGCGAGGTCCAACCCCAGGAATGTGTCTCCAGGTTGCATGAGCGCGAAAAACACGGCCTGGTTGGCCTGGGACCCCGAATGGGGCTGCACATTGGCGAAATCGCAGTCGAAAAGCTGCCGCGCCCGCCCGATCGCGAGCTCCTCCGCCACATCGACGAATTCACAGCCGCCATAGTATCGCCGGCCGGGATAGCCCTCTGCATACTTGTTGGTCAGGACCGAACCCTGTGCTTCCAGGACGGCGCGCGAGACGATGTTTTCGGACGCAATCAGCTCGATCTTGTCGCGCTGG
>DASWOE010000418.1:0-13416 GCA_036398875.1 Rhizomicrobium sp. | reverse complement strand
GGAGGTGCCGCTCATTCAGTCCCGCCGCGCGACGATGGTGACCGGGCGGGCCTGCATCTTGAGAGCGCGGCCGCGGCCGGAGAGGGAGGGATTCGTCATGAAGTAAGTATGCGCCGAAAACGCGTCCGGCGACGAGGCCTCGGCGTCGCGGGCATAGGTTCCGTCCGGCGCCATGTGCCAGCTTTGCGCCTGATCCTTCAGAAGCGCGACCATGATCTGGTCGAGAACCTGCTGATGGACCGTGGGATTCTCGATCGGAACCAGGGCCTCGACCCGGCGGTCGAGGTTGCGCGGCATCCAGTCGGCGGAGGAGATGTAGAGCTTGGCACCGCGCGACGGCAGGCCGTGGCCGGCGCCGAAACAGACGATCCGGCCATGTTCCAGGAAGCGGCCGACGATGCTCTTGACGCGGATATTGTCGGACAGGCCCGGCACGCCGGGCTTGAGGCAGCAGATGCCGCGGATGACGAGGTCGATCTTCACGCCGGCCTGGCTGGCGCGATAGAGCGCATCGATCATGAACGGATCGACCAGGCTGTTGAGCTTGGCCCAGATCGCGGCCGGGCGGCCGGCCTGGGCGTGCACCATCTCGTGCTGGATCGCGTCGATCAGGCGGCCGCGCAGATTGATCGGCGACACCGCGATCTTTTCGAGCGTGGAGGGCTCGGCATAGCCGGTGACGAAGTTGAAGAGCTGCGCCGCGTCGCGCCCCAGCGCCGGATCGGCGGAGAACAGCGACAGGTCGGTGTAGATCTTGGCGGTGTTGGGATGGTAGTTGCCGGTGCCGAAATGGACATAGGTGTGCAGCGATCCGCTTTCGCGGCGCACCACCAGGCTGACCTTGGCGTGGGTCTTCAGCTCGATGAAGCCGTAGACCACCTGCACGCCGGCGCGTTCCAGGTCGCGCGCCCATTTGATGTTCGCCGCCTCGTCGAAGCGGGCCTTCAGCTCCACCAGGGCGGTGACCGATTTGCCGGATTCCGCCGCCTCGACCAGGGCCGCGACGATGGGGCTGTCGGACGAGGTGCGGTAGAGCGTCTGCTTGATCGCCACGACATTGGGATCGGCGGCGGCCTGGCGCACGAACTGCACCACCGCGTCGAAGCTTTCGAACGGGTGGTGGACGATGATGTCCTTCTCGCGGATCGCGGCGAAGCAGTCGCCGCCATGGTCGCGGATGCGCTCGGGAAAGCGCGCGACATAGGGCTTGAACTGCAGGTCGCGGCGCTCGTCCAGGATCAGCTTCTGCAGGTCCGACAGCCCCAGCATGCGATCGATGATGACGAGGTCGGGCGTGTCGAGATCGAGCTGGTCGATGAGGAATTCGCGCAGGTCCTCGGGCATCGACTTGCTGCATTTCATGTGGATGACGCTGCCGCGGCGGCGCTGCTTGAGCAGCGTCTCGAACAGCAGCATCAGGTCCTCGGCCTCTTCCTCCACCTCCACGTCGCTGTCGCGCAGGATGCGGAACACGCCCGAGCCGACCACCTCATGGCCGGGGAAGAGCCGGTCCATGTAGAGCGTGACGACCTTTTCCAGCGGCAGGAAGCGCACCGTCTTGCCGAAATCCGGCAGGCGGATGAAGCGCTGGAGCTGCGGCGGGATCGGGACCAGCGCGGTGACCGTCTTGCCGTCGCGCGCGCGCGTCAGCCGGGCGGCGAGCGTGAAGCCGAGATTGGGGATGAAGGGAAACGGATGCGCCGGATCGATGGCGAGCGGGGTCAGCACCGGAAAGATCTGCTCGCGGAAATGCGCGTCGAGCCAGGGGCGGTCGGCGTCGCGGACCTCCTCGGCTTCGATCACCGCGATGCCGGCGTCGCGCAGCTCGGTGCACATCGGCAGCCACACCGCCTGCTGATCGATGATCAGGTCTTTCGCCATGGCATCGACCTGCGCCAGCTGCTGCGCCGGCGTCAGGCCGTCGGCGCTGTGCGTGGCGACGCCCTCATCGACCATGTTCTTGAGGCCCGCGACGCGGACCATGAAGAACTCGTCGAGATTGGAGGCGGAGATCGACAGGAAGCGCATGCGCTCGAGCAGCGGATGGCGGCGGTTGCGCGACTCTTCCAGCACGCGACGGTTGAAGGCGAGCCAGGACAATTCGCGATTGACGAAGCGGTCGGGCGAGGCCGGATCGATCGCCGGGCCGAGCGGCTCAAGCAGCGGCGCCGTCTCGGCCGCGGGCTCGCTGGGGGTGGGAATCGGGTTCGACATCAACGCATTACCGTGCTGGGCGCGGCAGGCTAACGCATGCGCAAGACTCTGTCATGACAGCCCTTCCTCCGACAGCAATTGCGCCACCAGCGCCGTGGTCACGGGGCGCTTTTCGGCCAGGGCGCGGGCATCGACCCGGGCAATGAAGTCGCGGATCGCCGACGGCGACCGCTCGACCGAGCGCATGATCCTCATGACCACAGGATCGGCCACGGCCAGTTGCCGGTCGGTGAACAATTTGCGGGTCAGGGCCGTCAAAAGCGCTTCGTCCGGGGCCCAGAGCGGGAAGGCGAGAAGCGCGGAAAACCGGGATTTCAGGTCCGGAAGCGCCGCCGGCCAGGCCGCCGGCGGCTCCGGGGCGGTCAAGAGCAGGGGGCCCGGGTGGTGGAACAGCGCGAACAAGGCGGGCTCGTCGATACCCGGGGCGACGTCCTCGACCAGCACGGCGCGTCCGAATTCGAGCCCGGCGACGAAGCCCTGGGACAGCGCCGGAGCTTCGACGGTCACGGCGCCCGCCGCCTTGGCCCATATGGCGGCGAGATGCGACTTGCCGGAACCGGGCGGACCGTGGAGCGCGCCGGCCGGCGCCGGCCAGCGCGGGAAGGAATCGATGAAGGCCAGCGCCTGCGCATTCGACGGCGCGGCGATGAAATCGGCGCGGCCGAGGGCGGGTCGCGGCACCAGTGGGAGGGGGAGCTGGGAAGGCACGAACCCGAATCCGTTTCCGCTCAGTTGTCGTCGCCCGCGAATGCGGGCGACCCGGTTGACGCGTCTTCGACCGACGCATGCTTGGCCGGGCTCGACCCGATAAAGACGCGCGAGGTGTCACCTGGACGGTCCGCATGCGCGGGCCAGGACACTGCTTTTTCCATGGCGACCGTCACGCCGGGCGGCGGCGAAACGCGAAGGCCTTCAGCCACAACTGGCCATAGGCCAGCCAGGAGGCGAGCGTAAAGCCGAGCGTCAGGATCGCGGCCGCCATCGCCAGCGCCGCCATGTCGCGACCGAGCGTCAGAAGCAGGAGCGACAGCGCGATATACCCCACCTGCACCACCGTGCTGGCCTTGCCGATGGCGAGCGGCGCCACCTTGACCGGCAGCACCAGCAGGCGCGCCACCACAACGCCGAACACGATGGCGAGGTCGCGTCCGATGACGGCGGCGGTCAGCCAGACGGGCACTTTGCCGATGACGGTCAAGGTCACGAAGCTCGCCAGCATCAGGAGCTTGTCGGCGGCGGGATCGAGATATTCGCCGAACCGGGAGACCAGCCCGAAGCGGCGCGCCAGGAAACCGTCCAGCGCATCGCTGGCGCCCGCGAAGGCGAACACGAACAGCGCCGCGAGATTGCGGTCGTTCACGATCAGCCACGCCGTCAGCGGCGCCAGCACGATGCGCACCGCGGTCAGGAAGTTGGGGAATTGGCGCAGCAGGGCATTCACGGGTCGGACGCCGCGGGCTTGGGCGGCGGCGGGGCATAGGCCATCGACCATTGCTCGTCGTCGAGCTTGCCGAGCGCGACGCCCACCGGCGCCAGCGCATCGTGAAGCTGATCGGTCGAACCCTGATAGGTCAGATTGATGCGCACCTGCCCGATGTCCATCGCCACGACCTGGACCGCCACGACATTGGCGACAAGGCCGAAAGCGGCCTGGATCGTGTTCCACTGCTGCAGCGAATCGACGTGCACATCGGCGGTCAGCGACGCGCGCGGTCCGAAGTCGATGGGCGGCTTCTGCTGGAACATCACTTCCATCGCGTGCACGGCGGCATCGGCGGCCAGGGGATAGGTCTGCGCCGGGTTCTTGATCAGCGGCACATCCACCGAGGTCTTCGACGGCGTTTCGGCCACGCCGATCCGTTTCAGCCAGATCTGCACCCTGCCCGTCATCTTGTCGGTCATCGAGGTGCCGCCCTGGGTGAGCGGAATGGCCAGCGCAAGCACCGCCTCGGTCGCGTGGATGCGGGCCGCGACGATCTGTACGTCCGGCCAGGTCGTGGCGTCGAATTTCAGGTCGGACAGCGCCTTGACGTCCGGCGCCTCGCCGGTGGGCACCGCGAAGGGCACCAGGCTGCCGCCGAAGCGCGGGCTCGAAAACGCGCTCGACCACGCCGATTTACGGTCGAAGGTCGGCGACATCGGGATGAGCAGGATGCGGCGCAGATTGACGAGGCGATAGGCGGGCGAGATCGTCGCCATCACCCGCGCCACGGCCTCGGGGCTGAAGATATAGGTCACGTCGGCGACATAGCGGGTGGTCGAGCGCTTCTCGTTCGCGACCGTGAAGCCGCGCGACAGGCGGTGCAGCGCGGCATTGTCGAGCTTGGGCTGCTTGGTCCAGTCGGGCTGCTTGGCGATGCGCTTGAACAGGATGTCCCAGGCCCGCGGCCGGCCCTGATCGATGGCGATCGCCTCGGCGGCGCTGGCCGAAGCCGCGCTCGCGTCCACATGGATGCCGCTGACCGTATAGGTCGGATCGGCCGTGACGGCAGCCGCAGGCAAGGCCGAGGCCAGAGCAACCGCCAGGACAGCTGCCAGCCGGATGAAAACGTAAGACATGGGGAACCTTGATCGATCGGCGCGACTATAAAGTGCGCAGCCCGCCCGCGAAAGCACCTCTATGGCGGGGGAAAATGGCAAAGACGCGGCAGGCTTGCTTGCGGCAAGGCGGCCGCGCACGTAAACGGAGCGGACGGATTTTTCGGCGCAGGCGCATGACCGACACGACCGGCCGCAACGGTCTGACCTACAAGCAGGCCGGCGTCGATATCGATGCCGGCGAGGCCCTGGTGGCGCGAATCGCGCCGGCGGCCAAGGCGACGCGCCGCGCCGGCGCCGACGCCGATCTGGGCGGTTTCGGCGGCCTGTTCGACCTCAAGGCGGCCGGCTTCAAGGACCCCATCCTCGTCGCCTCGACCGACGGCGTGGGCACCAAGGTCAAGGTCGCGATCGACACCGCCCGCTTCGACGGCATCGGCCAGGACCTGGTGGCGATGTGCGTCAACGACCTGATCGTGCAGGGCGCCGAGCCGCTGTTCTTTCTGGATTATTACGCGACCGGCAAGCTCGACGTCGATGCGGCGGCGATCGTCATCGAAGGCATCGCGCGCGCCTGCCGCGATTCGGGCTGCGCCCTGATCGGCGGCGAGACGGCGGAGATGCCGGGACTCTATGCCAAGGGCGATTTCGACCTGGCCGGCTTTTCGGTCGGCGCGGTGGAGCGCGGCCATGTCCTGCCCAACACCCGGGCGATGAAGGAGGGCGATGTGGTGATCGGCGTCGCTTCCAGCGGCGTGCACTCCAACGGCTATTCGCTGGTGCGCCGGGTGGCGGAACAGAGCGGCGCATCCTACGACGCGCCGGCGCCGTTCGACGCGTCGCGCAGCCTGGGCGAGGCGCTGCTGGCGCCGACGCGGCTCTATATCAAGGGCGGGCTGGCCGCGATCCATGCCGGCGGCGTGAAGGGCTTCGCGCACATCACCGGCGGCGGCATCACCGAGAATCTGCCGCGCGCTTTGCCCGACGGGCTCGACGCCCAGATCGATCTGTCCGCCTGGACGCCGCCGCCGGTGTTCGGCTGGCTGTCGCGCGCCGCCGGAATCGAGGAGCGCGAGATGCTGCGCACCTTCAATTGCGGGCTGGGCTTCATGGCGGTGGTCGCGATCGAATCGTCCGGCCATGTCATCGACGCGTTCCAGGAATCGGGCGAGAAGGCCTGGCGCGTGGGATCGCTGGTGAAGGGCGAAGGCGAGGGGAAAGTCGTCTATCGCGGCGCGCTGAAGCTGTGAGCGCCAAAAAGCGCGTCGCCGTCCTGATCTCCGGCCGCGGCAGCAATATGCGGGCGCTGATCGAAGCGGCGCGGGCGCCGGACTATCCGGCGCAGATCGCACTGGTGCTGTCGAACGTCGAGACGGCGGCGGGATTGGATTTCGCGCGCGACGCCGGGATCGAGACGATCGCGGTCTCGCACAAGAAATTCGCGACGCGCGAGGCTTTCGACGACTTCATCGACGCGCGGCTGGAACTGTTCGAGGTCGAATTCGTCTGTCTGGCCGGCTATATGCGAATCCTGTCGGATGCCTTCGCGCGCAAATGGGAGGGCGCCATGATCAACATCCATCCCTCGCTGCTGCCGGCATTCCCGGGCACTCATGTCCATGAACGGGTGCTGGCGGCCGGCGTGAAGACCAGCGGCTGCACGGTGCATTTCGTCGTGCCCGAACTCGACGCCGGCCCGATCATCGCGCAGGCCACGGTACCCGTCCTGCCCGGCGACACGGCGGGGACGCTGGCGGCGCGGGTGCTGGAGGAGGAGCATGCGCTCTATCCGGCGGCACTGAAGCTGGTGGCGCAGGGCAAGGTCGCGCTGCGCGACGGGCGCGCGGTGGTTCTGGAATAGGTGCTCCTGTCATCCCCGGCCGAACGCCGCAAAGCGGCGTGGGACGAAGAGGACCCAGGCGCCAATCGCCTGCGCCTGACGCAACGGCTGGGTCCCCTTCCCTTCGCGTCGCTGGCGCAACGCTCAGCCTGGGATGACGGCAGAACTACATGCCGGCGAGCTTGGCCGATACATCCCACAGCCGCGCCGCGTCCGCGTCGCTTCTCGCTGCGGCGGTCGGGGTGTCGGGCTTGCATTTGTAGTAGTAGCCGCCGCTCTTGGCCGAGACCTCGGGCGACGAGGCGAGATAGACGATGGTCTTGGCGCCCTCTTCCGGGGTGATGCCGAAGGCCATCACCGCGCGCCGCAGGAGCTGCGACCAGCCGCTCCTGGTGTTGTTGGCGCCGAAGCGCGTGCCGACGAAACCCGGATGCAGGCAATTGGCGGTGACGCCGCTGCCGGCGAGGCGCCTGGCCAATTCGCGCGTGAACAGGATGTTCTCCAGCTTCGACGTGCCATAGGCGCGGACGGTGCTGTAGCTCTTTTCGCTCTGCAGATCGTCGAAATCGAGCTTGCCGGCCTTGTGCGCGTCCGAGGCGGTGGAGACGATGCGCGCGCCGGGCGCGGCCTTGAGATTGGGCAGCAGGACGTTCGTCACCACGAAATAGGCCATGTGATTGGTGGCGAAGGTCATCTCGAGCCCGTCGGCGCTCGCCTGGCGCGAGAAGAACACCGCGCCGGCATTGTTGATCAGCACGTCGATCGCGGGCTCGGCGGCGGCGATCTCGGTCGCGACCCGCTTCATGTCGGCAATCACCGAAAGATCGGCGAGATGGACGGCATGCACCGCGGCCGGGTTCGCCGCTTTCAGTTTCGCCAGCGTCGCGTCGGCGCGGGCCTTGTCGCGCGCGACGAGCACGATGCGGGCGCCCTGCCCCGCCAGCCGGATCGCCGCGACCTCGCCGATGCCGGATGTGCCGCCGGTGATGACGATCGTCTTGCCGGCCATGCCGATCCTTCCGCGTCAGGGCGCAACCTTCGGGGCGCGCAGGTCTCTGCCGTTCTGATGTAGCACCAGCGCGACGACCGTTCCATCCGGTCCGCGCTCGAAGTCGATTTGGGCGTCCACCACCTTGTAGAAGAACTTGTCCTTGGCGCGTGGGAATACCGGGAGGGAAGGCTGGCCGGTCAGCTGCGCCATGAGCTGGCCGTCCTTCAGCGCGATGTCGAATATGGCGGTCGGGGCGAACCGATAGGTCCCCACATAGGAAGCGAGGGTGCCGGCATCGAGCGTCGCGACCGGCGCGTCCGGCACGCGCGGCGCGCGATGGTCGCCGCCCTGGTGCAGGACAAGACCATCCACGCCGCCCTTGGCGTCGCGCGTGAAGGTGATGGCGATGTCGGCGACCTTGGCAAAGAACTCGTTCGGCGCGCTGGGATAGACGGGGACCGGCCCCTGCCCCGTCGCCTGGATATAGAGCCGGTCGGCGAGGAGAAGCACCTGCAAGTCCATCTTGTCCGACAGCCGGAACACGCCCTGATAGGCGCCAAGGGCATCGCGGCTCATCGCGATCGTCTTGCGCGCCGGCGCCAGCGGGGCGGCATCGTCCAGCGCCGCGAAGCCGAGATCATCGACCGACGCCGCCTCATTGGCGAGCACGACGACGCCGCGGCTTCCGTCGGCGGTGAAGCCCAGGAAGCTTGCATAGCCGGCGGTCATGCCGTTGTGCCAGACGATCCGGCCTTGCGGCGTGGCGCGGGTGATCCAGGCGAGGCCGACGCGGTCCACCGCGTCCATGTCGGCGCGCGGCGTCTGCGCGAGCCGCATGGCGGGCAGAAGCGCCGTCTGGTCGAGGCCCATATTGGCGCGCAGATAGCGCAGCATGTCGTTCGCCGTGCTCTTGATCGCGCCGGCGCCCGCCAGCACGTCGAAATTCCAGTTCTTCACCGGCTTGCCGTCGGCATCGTGCCCGGGCGCGAGGTGGGCGCGCATCGCATCGGTCAGCGCGACGCCGGTATCGTTCATGCCGAGCGGCGCCAGCACCCTCTGCCGCAGGACGTCGCCATAGGTGGTTCGGGCCGTGGCGGCGAGCGCGTAGCCCAGGATGCCCTCGCCGAGATTGGAGTATTCGTATTCGGCGCCGGGGTCGCGCGGCAGCTTGTAGGTGCCGAGGAACATCCGCAGGCTGACGCTGTCGTAATCCGCGTAGGGATCGGCGGGATCGGCCGGCTGCATGTTGGCCGGCAGGCGCGGCAGGCCGGAATGCTGATCGGCGAGATCGCCCAGCGTGATCTGCTTGCCGCCGCGCGTGGGAAGCGTGAAGTCCGCAAGCAGCTTTGCCAGCGGGTCGTCGAGCGAGACCTGACCCGACTGAACCGCCTCGGCCAGCAGCAATCCGGTGAAGGTCTTGGTGACCGAGCCGATTTCGAACACGGTATCGCCGGTGGGCAGCTTGCCGTCCGCCGACGCGCGAAACCCGGCGATTTCGAATTTGCCGTCCCGGACGGTGGCGATGACCAGCGCGGGAAATTCGCCGGCCGCAACGCGGTCGCCCGCGGCCTGGGCCACGCGGTCGGGCATGACCCCGGCCTGTGCCGCGCAGCAAACCGCCACTGCCGTCAGCAAGGCGACACTCCAGTCGAGCTTGTTCCGCGCCATGGCAAGCCTCCTCCGATCCCCGTTTACAGGCAGTCGCAGGCCACCGCGAATTCTTTCATGCCGTGCCGCGGATTTGGCAAGCCGGGCGGCCTCAAGCGCAGATGTCGAGGCCCGAGAAGAAGAACGCGATCTCCTGCGCGGCGGTCTCGGGCGCGTCGGAGCCGTGCACCGAATTGGCCTCGATCGACTCGGCGAAATCCTTGCGGATGGTGCCGGCGGCGGCATTGGCGGGATTGGTGGCGCCCATCACTTCGCGGTTCTTGGCGATGGCGTTCTCGCCTTCCAGCACCTGCACCACGACCGGGCCCGATGTCATGAATTTGACAAGGCTGCCGAAGAACGGCCGCTCCCTATGCACGGCATAGAACGCCTCGGCCTGCGCCTGGGAGAGCTGCATGCGGCGCGAGGCGATCACCCGCAGGCCCGCCCTTTCGAAGCGATCGACGATGGCGCCGGTGACGTTGCGACGGGTCGCGTCCGGCTTGATGATGGAAAGGGTGCGCTCTTTCGCCATGTCGTGCTCCGGAAGTGGAAAAAGTGCGCGGGTTATAGCGAAGGAGGGTGAAAGAGCAAGCCGCTATGCTATAGGCGCCCTCCCATGCTGGTCATCGACAACCTCATCGTCCGCATCGCGGGCCGCGAAATCCTGGACGGCGCCACGGCGAACCTGCCGGCGGGGCGGCGCACGGGCCTGGTCGGGCGCAACGGCGCCGGCAAATCGACGCTGCTGAATGTCATCCTGGGGCGCCTGCATCCCGACGACGGCAACGTGTCGTGGCCGAGCGGCTGGCGCGTCGGCGCGGTGGCGCAGGAGGCCCCGGGCACCCAGACCAGCCTGATCGACACGGTGCTGGAGGCCGATCCCGAGCGCACGCGCCTCCTGGCGGCGGCGGAGCACGAGGGCGACGCGCAGGCGCTGGGCGACATCTATCACCGCCTGGGCGCGATCGACGCCTATACCGCGCCGGCGCGCGCCGCCGAGATCCTGGCGGGCCTGGGCTTCTCGGCCGAGGACCAGCTGCGCCCCTGCGCCGAATTCTCCGGCGGCTGGCGCATGCGGGTGGCGCTGGCCGGCGTGCTGTTCGCGGCGCCCGACCTTCTTTTGCTCGACGAGCCGACCAACTATCTCGACCTCGAAGGCGTGATGTGGCTGGAGAACTTCCTGGAGCGCTATCGCGGCACGGTGCTGATCGTGAGCCACGACCGCGACCTGCTCAACACCGCGGCCGAGTTCATCCTGCATCTCGAACACGGGCGGCTGAAGCTCTATAGCGGCAATTTCGACACCTTCGCCGACACGCGAGCGATGCAGCGCGCGCTCGACGTCGCGACGCAGAAGAAGCAGGAACTGCGCCGCGCCCATCTGCAGAGCTTCGTCGATCGCTTCCGCGCCAAGGCGAGCAAGGCGCGCCAGGCGCAGAGCCGCATGAAGATGATCGAGCGGCTGGAACGGGTCGAGATCCCGCTCGACGAGCACGTCGCGCCGATCCGCCTGCCGCAGGCGACCCCGGCCAATCCGCCGCTCGTCACCCTCGACCGCCTGTCGGTCGGCTATGAGCCCGGCAAGCCGGTGCTGTCGAACCTGTCGCTGCGCATCGATCCGCAAGACCGCATCGCGCTTCTGGGCAAGAACGGCAACGGCAAGTCGACGCTGGCGAAACTGCTGGCGGACAAGCTGGCGCCGATGGGCGGCGAGATCGTGCGGGCGCGCAAGCTGGTGCCCGGCTATTTCGCGCAGCACCAGCTTGAAGAGCTGCAAGGCGCCATCACGCCGATCCAGACGCTGCAGAATCTGCGGCCCAGGCTGACGGTGCAGGAGGTGCGCACGCAGCTGGGCGGCTTCGGCTTCTCGGCCGACAAGCAGATGACGCGGGTCGGCAATCTGTCGGGCGGCGAGCGGGCGCGGCTGATGCTGGCGCTGGCGACGCTGGACAAGCCCAACATGCTCATCCTGGACGAGCCGACCAACCATCTCGACATCGACGCGCGCGGCGAATTGCTGGCGGCGCTGAACGATTTCGACGGCGCGGTGGTGCTGGTCAGCCATGACCGCCGCCTGATCGAGGCGACGGCCGACCGGCTGCTGCTGGTCGCCTATGGCGAGGTGCGGCCGTTCGACGGCGACCTTGACGACTATCGCCGCTTCCTGCTCGCCGCCGAGGCGCCGCCGGCCGCGGCGAAGGCCGACGCGGCGCCGGTCCTCTCGAAAGAAGAGGCGCGGCGCGAGGCGGCCGAGCGCCGGCGCCAGCTCAAGCCGCTCAAGGACAAGGTCGATGCCGCCGAGCACCAGATCGCGGAATTGACCGCCGAGCTCGCCAAGCTCGACAAGGCGCTGTCCGATCCGTTGCTCTTCACCCGCGACCCGCAGAAGGGCAATGCGGTGTCCAAGAAGCGCGCCGAGGCGGCGCGCAAGCTGGCCGACGTCGAAGCGCGCTGGCTGAAGATGCAGGAAGAGTACGAGACGGCGCTGGCGTCGTGACGCCTCAGGCGTGGGCGATCCCGCTGTAGATCGCCCACAACCCGAACGTGTCGAACACGCCATCCGCGACGATGGCCGGCCACAGATTGCGCCCCCAGGCGAGACTGCCGGCGGCGTAGACGATCGCGATGAAGAACACGCCGAACATGCCGACCGGCCCCTGATAGGCGTGGCCGAGCGCGAACGGGATCGCCTGGAGCACGGCCGCCGCGATCCAGGCGCCGCGGCTTTCGCCCAGCAGCTGCGCCATGCGCGTCATGATGTCTTGTCGCTGCCGGCGATCGCGTTTCGCAACAGATGGTACAATTCGCCTCGCCGGTCGCGTCGATGCGATCTGGGCGATCCCTTTCGCCGATCTCCAGGCGGGGCTGCGCTAACGCACCGCGCGCCTGGCGATGTCGCCCCACTCCTTCTGCGCCTTGGCATAGCGCGACGGCGCGCCGTCGATCAGCTTGAGGATTTCGCGATAGACCTCGCGCGCCGCGTCCTTGGCGCCGGTCTTGTCCAGCAGCATCGCAAAGCGCGCCCGCGCCTCCTCGCCCGGATAATAGCCGACCAGCTTGCGGTATTCGGCGAGCGCGTCGTCCGTCTTGCCCTGCGCTTCGAGCGCGCGCGCATAGAGCAGATGCGCATCGGCGGAGACGAAACCCGGATCGGCGGCCTGCAGCGCATCGAGGCTCGCCTGCGCGCCGGCGGCATCGCCGCTCAGGAACAGCGCCCGCGCCAGGCCCATGAGCAGCGCCGGGTCGTCCTGGAACTGGCCCTGCGCCGCGTCGCGGTAGATCTGCGCCGCGTCGGCATAGGCGCCGCGCGCGATGTATTGCTCGGCCAGCGCGCGCTTGGAATCGACCGATCCGACCAGTTCATGCGCGCGATGCGCCTCGCGCAGGGCGCGATGCGGGTCGGCCATCTGGCGCACATCGGAGCCGAGCTTCGCGGCGGCGCGGCTGCGCGCCATCTGCGGCAATATCTCCATGAACAGGTAGATCAGGCTGCCGATGCCCGGCAGGAAGACGATGACGTAAATCCACGGAAAGATGTTGCCGTTGCGGATCGCATGGACCACGCAGGCGATCATCAGGGCGAGCGGCAGGAATGTGATGAGCAGGTCGAACACGCGCGTTCTCGACGATTTCGGGGCCATCAGGCCCTCTTCCGGCAATCGCCATAGCCAGCGGCGTGCCGTCATGCAACTGGCGCCTGGGCCGTAACCTAAACGGCGCGGAGGGGGTACCCTTTGCGACTTTTCTGCTAGACTGCGCAAAGGACCAGGAAACGTTCATGACAGACGATCGGTTTTTTGAGCGCGCGGGACCCTTCCCGCTCGGAGAGATCGCCGCGCATATCGGCGCGGAAATGGACAACAATTCCTCTTCGGAATTCCTCGTCCGCGACGTCGCCGCGCTGGAGAGCGCGGTTGCCGGGGATATCAGCGTCTTCAGCGACGGCGAATACACGCAGGCCTTTGCCCATACCGGCGCGAGCGTGGTGATCACCGACCGCAAGCTCGCCGTTCACGACCATAACGGGACCTGGCTTCTTCTCGCCGACAATCCCCGGCTCGCCTTCGCGCGGGTCGGCCACATGTTCTATCCGCCCGACGCGCCCATCGCCGGCGTGCAGACCGTGACCCCGGTCCATGCCAGCGCCAATGTCGGGACCGGAACGCAAATCTGCGCCGGCGCC
>DASWOE010000417.1:0-10500 GCA_036398875.1 Rhizomicrobium sp. | reverse complement strand
GGCGTGATCTCCTTGCCCTCGTTGAACGTATCGACGACCAGCAAGCCGCGGCGTTCGAAGAAGGCGTCGCGGAAGGTCGGCTTCTCGTCCAGCGTCTCGGCGCGGGCATGGATGAATTTCGTCCCGACGGAAGGATCGGCCGCGTTCGCCGGCACCAGTCCCCAGCGCATCCGTGCCGCCTCGCGCCTCTTCCCGGCATCGAGGCGGATGACGGTGGCGAAGCGCATCGGCGTCACGGTCTCGACCGGACCGCCCGCCGCCTCGATCAGCTCGGCCAGCGTCACCAGCGCGCTCCAGAACATCCTCTGCGTGAACTTCCCGCACATTTGCGTCGCCGCCCGGAATCATCCTTCCCTTAGCACATGGTGAGCCGCAAGGAATGGGACAAGCTCGCGACGGACTTCGAGCGCGAGGTCTGCGACATCACGCGCGAAAGCAGGACCGATCGCATCGCGCGCATCATGCGCGGGCTCGATGTCCCGTCGCGCGCGGTGCTGGTCGATTTCGGCTGCGGCATCGGCACCTTCGTCGCGCGCCATGGCGGCCGTTTCGCCCGGACCTATGCCGTGGAGCATGCACCGCGCATCATCGCGCGAGCGAAGAAGAACCTTGGATCGCGGGACGGCCTGATCTGGATGACCTCCAGCCTGCCGCCGGCGGCCAGGAAGATCGGCCGCCGCGCCGATCTCACGGTCTGCATGAACGTCATCACCATGCCGGGCGCGAAAACGCGCGAGCGGATGTGGGAGAGCATTGCGGCCGTCACGCGCAAGCGCGGTCACGCGCTGATCGTCGTGCCGTCGATCGAATCCGACCGCATGGTGGAGCGCGTCGCCTATGGCGCCACGCTCGCGGAAGCGAAGGCCGCCGCGCCCGACGGCCTCGTCGAGCGCGGCGGCGCGCGGCAGAAGCATTTCTCCCGGGACGAATTGCGCGAGACGCTGGCGCGCCACGGCTTGCGCACCGGGAAGCTGCTGCGGATCACCTATCCCTGGGCGAAGGAGGGCCTGCGCAAGCCGCGCAATGCCGGTGCGCGGATGCCCTGGGACTGGCTGGTGCTGGCGCAGAAAGTTTGACTCTCGCAAACAAACTGTCATCGCCCGCGTCATGCGGGCGATCCGGAAACCTACCGCCCGATCCGCCCCGTCACCGGCATCGAGCTCGTCAGGCCGCCATCGACCGGGATGTGCTGGCCGTTGACATAGGACGCCTCGTCGCTCGCCAGGAACAGCGCCGTGAAGGCGATCTCCTCGGGGTGGCCATAGCGCTTCAGGGGATTGAGCTGGCCGATCCGGTCTTCGGTGCCGCGCTGCTTGGCATAGTCGAAGATCGGCTTGGTCATCCCGGTCTCGATGATCCCGGGGCAGATCGCGTTGACCCGCACATGGGTGCCGGCGAGGTAGTTCGCCGCCGTCGCCGTCAGGTTGATCACCCCCGCCTTCGACGCCGAATAGGGTCCGCCGCCCGCGCCGGAGCGGATGCCGGCAACCGAGGCGGTGCAGACGATCGAACCCTTCTTGTTGGGAACCATGACCCGCGCCGCGTGCTTGATCGCCAGGAACGGGCCGATCAGGTTCACGTCCAGCACCGCCCGCCAATGCTCCGCCGTCAGCTCGAAAAAGGGCGGCTGGCCGATGCCCGAGACGCCGGCATTGGCATAGAACACGTCGAGCGTGCCGAATTCCTTCACCGCGGCATCGACCGCGCCGGCGACATCGGCCTCGACCGACGCGTCCGCGATCAGCGACAGCGCCACGCCGCCGGCGTCCCGGATCGCCGTGGCGGTGTCGTCCACCTCCTTGGCGCGATCCACCGCGACGACGGCCGCGCCTTCCGCCGCGAACAGCTTGGCGCTCGCCCGCCCGATGCCGCTGGCCGCGCCCGTGACGATCGCGACCTTGCCCTTCAACCGATCCATGACGTTCTCCCGATGTTATCTGCCGGCAGCATGGCCGCCCCGCGCCGCGCGTCAAGACGGCGATTTGGCGGCACGGATGCGGTATGCGAAACTGCGCCGGGATCTCATCGCAGCGTGTCATGGCATCGCGTCAGGCCGTGCTCGGCATCGACCGGGGCGGCTTTCATTTCGGCGTCACTCGGATCTTCGAGAACGTGTCGTTCCTCCTGGACGACGCGCGCACCGCGCTGGTCGGCGAGAACGGCGCCGGCAAATCGACCCTGCTGAAATGCCTGGCCGGCGAGCTGGAGCTGTCCGAGGGCCAGATCGTGCGCTCGCGCGGCTTGCGCGTCGGGATCGTGCCGCAGGAGATTCCCGCCGACCTCGCCGCCGTGCCGGTGCGCACGATGCTGGAACGGGCCCTGCCGGCCGACGCGCGCGACGACACCTGGCGGGTCGATGTCCTGTTCGACGATCTCGCCATCCCGCCGGACATCGCGGAGAGGAATTTCGGCGAACTCTCCGGCGGCTGGCAGCGGCTGATGCTGATCGCCGCCGCCAAGCTGTCCGAGCCGGACATCGTCGTCCTCGACGAGCCGACCAACCATCTCGACATCGAGAACATCAACAAGCTGGAGGCGTGGCTCGCCGAAGACCGCCTGCCGATGCTGATCGTCAGCCACGACCGCGAATTCCTCGGCCGCGTCACCGCGCGCACCATCTTCCTGCGCAAGGACGGCGCGCATGCGTTCAAGGCGCCCTTCGCCACCGCGCGCGAGGAGCTGCTGCAGCGCGACGCCACCGCCGCCCGCCAGCGCCACCTCGAAGAGCGCGAGGTCAAACGATTGGAACAGGTCGCCGCGCGCTACAAGGCGTGGGGCGTGCTCAATTCCGACTTCCACAAGAAGCAGAAGGCGACGCAGAAGCGCATCGCGCGGATCGAGGACAACGCCACGGCGGTCCACCGGCCCAAGAACCGCAAGCTGGAACTCAACGACGAGGCGATCGACGCCAAGGTGGCGCTGCGCCTGTCGAACCTCACGGTCAGGACGCCCGACGATGCGCGCACGCTGATCGCCATCGACCGTCTCGTCGTCGCGGCCGGCGAGCGCGTCGCGCTGCTCGGCCCCAATGGCAGCGGCAAGTCCACCCTGCTGACCGTGCTGGCGCGCGCCTACGATCCGGCGCAGGAGCATTATGACGGCCGCGCGCCGGTGCGGTTCAATCCGGCGACCGGCCTGGTCTATTTCGACCAGCGCATGGCCGATCTGCCGCTCGATGTCTCGCTGCGCGACTACATCGCCGAGGTGAAGACCGTGAACAACGCCCAGGCCACGGCGATCCTCGCCAAGGCCGGCTTCCCGTTCGAGCGCCTCGACGACCGCATCGCCAGGCTGTCCTATGGCGAACAGTCGCGGCTGGTCTTCCTGCGGATGAAGCTTCTCAAGCCCAATTTCTACATCCTCGACGAGCCGACCAACCATCTCGACATCGAGGGCCAGGAAGACCTCGAGGAACAGCTCGATGATTCCGACACCACCTGCATCTTCGTCAGCCACGACCGCTATTTCACCCGCACCGCCGCGACGCGCTTCATCGAGATACGCAAGGGCCGGCTGGTCGATGTCGATGATGCCGACGACTTCTTCGATCGGCAGTGACCTCATATCGTCCCGGACGGCGCGCTGACGCAGCGCTTGGCCGGGATGACGACAATCGGGTGCCGAGCCCTTCCGCTCGCTGGAGTGGCGCGCCGCGCTTTGCTACAAGCGCGCCATGGACCCGATCTCCACCTTCGATCTGGCGCAATGGCGCGGACCGTTCGACGCTGCCGCCCGCGCGGCCGCGCAGGATGCGCTGGAGAGCGGCCAGGTCCTCTATTTTCCCAAACTGCCCTTCACCGTCGGCAACAGCGAAAGCGCGCTGTTGACGGACGCGCTGTCCAACGGCCGCGCCAAGAACATCAGCCGCGATCCCGACGGGCGCGTCCAGGGCGACGCCGGCTCGGCGCAGGAGAAGGCGCAGCTCTCCGCCATGATGGGCCGCTTCGCCGACGAGGCCCGCGCGCTGGTGCTCGGCCTGTTCCCCGGCTACGCGCACGGCATCGAGCATGCGCGCACCAGCTACCGCCCGGTCGAGATCGCCGGCCGCATTTATTCGGCGCTGAACGACGACAAGCGGCTGCATGTCGATGCCTTCCCCTCGCGGCCCCAGCGCGGCCGGCGCATCCTGCGCGTGTTCGCCAACATCCATCCGATCGGCGGCGCCCGTGTCTGGCATGTCGGCGAGCCGTTCGAGGATGTGGCGCGGAAATTCATCGCGCAGGCGCGCAAGCCCCTGCCGCTCGAGCCCTGGCTGTTCGACCTTCTGGGCATCACCCGCGGCCGGCGCAGCGCCTATGACTATCTGATGCTGGGCCTGCACGACGGCGCCAAGCGCGATCCAGACTACCAGAAGAACGCGCCGCAGATCGAGTTCGCCTTTCCCGCCGGCACGAGCTGGATGTGCTTCACCGACCAGGCGATGCATGCTGCATTGCGGGGCCAGTTTGCGCTGGAACAGACTTTCCACCTGCCGGTCGGGGCGCTGGCCCGCCCCGAACGCTCCCCCCTCAGAGTGCTCGAACGCATGGCGGGCCGGCCACTGGTCTAGGTTCCGCCGCCCGCCCGCCTTTGCTTTTCCCCCGGCCCGTGTAGCATGGCGTCCGGATCGCGCCGTCACCAGAGTTCCCGCCCATATGAGCACCGCCCTCGATGCCACGGCCGCGCGCGCCCGCCTGCGCTTGGAGCGCAAGCCGCGCCTGCTGCGCCTGATCGCGGAAGGCGAATGGACGACCAGGGACGCCGCCCGTCTCGACACCCAGCTCCACCATCTCGATCTCGGCGACGCCGTCGATGCCGAGATCTATGCCTTGGGGCTCGGGCGTCTCGACAGCGCGAGCGCCTGGCTCCTGGTGCGCACCAAGCGCGAATGGGAGGACCGCGGCAAGCGCGTGGCGCCGATTCTCCTGCCCGACGTCTACTCCACCCTGCTGCACACGGTGGAGCATGAACACACGGCGCCGCCGGTCGTCATCCACAACCGCCACACGCTGCTCGCCTTCGTCACGCGGGTGGGACAGGCGACCGTCCTCGGCCTCAAACAGGGCGTCGGCATCCTGGGCTATCTCGGCCGCGTGACCGTCGAGACCACCGAGGCGATCTATCATCCGCGGGGCAATCTGCGCGTCGCCGCCCTGGTGCACCAGATCGAGGAGACCGGCCTCAACGCGCTGCCCATCGTCGGCCTGCTCGCCTTCCTCATCGGCGTGGTGCTGGCCTATCAGGGCGCCGATCAGCTCAAGCGCTTCGGCGCCGAGGTCTTCACCATCAACCTTCTGGGCGTCGGCCTGCTGCGCGAACTGGGCGGCCTCGTCACCGCCATCATCGTCGCCGGCCGCTCGGGCTCGGCCTTCACCGCTCAGATCGGCACCATGCGCGTCAACGAGGAGATCGATGCGCTGCAGACCATCGGCATCAATACGGTCGATGCGCTGGTCCTGCCGCGCATCATCGGCCTCGTCATCGCGCTGCCGCTGCTCACCTTCTATGCCGACGTCATGGGCCTGCTCGGCGGCGCGGTGATGTGCTATTTCGACCTCGGCATCACCATCCCGGTCTTCATCCGCCAGCTGCAGGAGGCGATCAGCGTCAACACCTTCCTGGTCGGCATCATCAAGGCGCCGGTCTTCGCCTTCATCATCGGCCTGGTCGGCTGCTTCGAAGGGCTGCAGGTGGAGCGCAATGCCGCCAGCGTCGGCAAGCTCACGACGCGCTCGGTGGTGGAATCGATCTTCCTCGTGATCGTGATCGACGCCGGCTTCTCGATCATGTTCTCGATCCTGGGGATTTGAGACATGGCGGGGGACCAGCAGGACGTCGTCATCAAGGTCCGCGGCCTGGTCAACGCCTTCGGCAGCCAGATCCTGCACGACCATCTGAATCTCGACGTCTATCGCGGCGAGGTGCTGGGCGTGGTCGGCGGCTCGGGCACGGGCAAGTCGGTGCTGCTGCGCTCCATCATCGGCCTCAACCAGATCAAGTCCGGCACCATCGAGGTGTTCGGCCGCGACACCTCCAATCTCAACGAGGCGCAGTGGCGCGAGATCGAGATGCGCTGGGGCGTGCTGTTCCAGGAAGGCGCGCTGTTCTCCTCCCAGACCATCGCCGAGAACATCCAGGTTCCCTTGCGCGAATACACCGAGATGAGCCAGGCGCTGATGAACGAGATCGCCTCGATGAAGCTGTCCATGGTCGGCCTGTCGGAAGACGCCGCGGCCAAGCATCCCTCCGAGCTGTCCGGCGGCATGAAGAAGCGCGCCGGCCTGGCGCGCGCGCTGGCGCTGGATCCGGAGGTCGTGTTCCTCGACGAGCCGACGGCGGGCCTCGATCCCATCTCGGCCAACATGTTCGACGAGCTGGTCAAGGACCTGCAGAAGAGCCTCAACCTGACCGTATTCATGGTGACGCACGATCTCGACACGCTGCGCGCCACCACCGACCGCATCGCCGTGCTGGTGGACAGGCAGATCGTCGTCGGCACGATCGACGAGCTGCGCCAGAACCGCCATCCGTGGATCCAGGAATATTTTTCCGGCCCGCGCGGCCGCGCCGCAGCGGGATAAGGGGGAACCGCAAAGATGGAAACCAAGGCAAATTACGTCGCGGTCGGCGCTTTCGTGCTCGCCTGCATGCTGGCGCTGGTGGTCACGGTTCTGTGGCTCGCGGGGGTGCAGTACAGCCAGGAATACGTCTACTACACGACGAAATTCAGCGGCTCGGTCACCGGCCTCGGCAAGGGCACGACCGTGCGCTACAACGGCATCGAGGTCGGCCGCGTCCAAAGCCTCGACTTCGCGCCCAACGATCCCTCCAGCGTGGTCGCCACTCTGGAAATCCGCCCCGATCTTCCGATCTACAAGGACGCCAAGGCGTCGATCGCCAGCCAGGGGCTGACCGGCGGCTCCTATGTCGAGATCAGCGGCGGCAAGCTGCGCGACGAGCCGGACAGGCTGCCGCAGACCACAAGGCGGCCCTATCCGGAGATCGCCTCGACGCCGTCGATCTGGGCGGCGCTGCAGGAGAGCGCGCCGGAAGTCGTCGACAAGGTCAACAAGATCGCCGACAAGCTGAACAGGATCCTCGACGAGAAGAACCAGAAGGCGCTGGCGGACACGCTGCACAATCTCGACACGCTCACCGCCACCCTGGCGGAGCACAAGGCCGATCTCGAAGCGACGCTGCGCAACGCCAGCGAGGCGACCCGCAACCTCGCGGTGGCGAGCCGCGACCTGCATCCCACCTTCGTCCAGGCCAACGCGACCCTGCTGAAGCTCGACAAGCTCTCGACCGATGCCGATGCGGTGGTGACGGGCGAGGGCGCGGCCCAGCTCTCGGCGCTGGTCGCCGAATCCCGCCGGCTGGTGGGCAGCCTCACCAAGCTGTCCGACGAACTCAACCGCGAGCCGACGCGCGTGATCTTCGGCGACAGGCGCAAGGGGTACACACCGAAATGAGCAAGCTCGTCCTCGATCGGCGCGCAATTCTGGCGGCCGGCCTCTCGTCCGTCGCGCTGTCGGCCTGCAGCAGCCTGATCGGGCCGCCCGTGGCGCCGCCGCTCTATCTGCTCAAGCCGCCGCCGCTGCCGCCGAGCGGCGGGGCGCATGTGCCGTGGCAGATGTCGGTCGTGCTGCCGGAGGCGCCCGACAGCCTCGACACCAGCCGCATCGCGCTGGTCCAGGCCGGCGGCACCATGGACTATTATGCCGACGCCGTGTGGCAGGACCGGCTCTCGCTCCTGGTGCAGAGCGCGCTGATCGAGGCGTTCGAGAGCGGCGGGCGCATCGGCGCGGTCGGGCGCGACACCGAGGGATTCAAATCGGACTATCTGCTCGAGACCGACATCCGCGACTTCCAGGCGCATTACGATGCGCCCGACGCGGTGCCGACGGCCGTGGTGCGGATCGCGGCGAAGATGGTGGATGCGCACACCCGCACCATCACGCTGGCGCTGGTCGCCGACAGCACGGTGCCGGCGGGCGCCAACAGCGTGCCGGCCGCGGTCGCGGCGCTGAACGCGGCGCTCGCGAACGTGCTGCGGGAGATCGTCGATTGGGCGTCCGGTGCGCCGATGCCGGCCAAGCGGGTTTAGCGCCCTACAGGGAACTTTACCGCTCTCCCGCCGTTGTCTTCCGCGATATCGGTGCGGAGCGGTTGGATGTTGCGCTGGGCCTTTCTGTTTCTCGTCATCGGGCTGATCGCGGCCTTGCTCGGCTTCGGCGGCATCGCCGGCGCCTCCTTTGCGGTCGCCAAGATCCTGTTCTTCATCTTCATCGCGATCTTCCTGGTGCTTCTCGTTGCCGGCCTGACCGTTGCGCGACGCGCGACCGGCGGCTAGGCCGCGATGGGCGGGGTCTTCCGACTCGGCTTCGAGTTCTGGCCGCCGGCCGATGCACCGAGCGCGGCCGACGCCCGCTGGCTGCTCGCGGGCGCCGATCCCTCCGTACACGTCCTGACGGGTTCTTTCGCCGCCAGCGATGGCGACCCGGTGCCCTATCGTCTTTGGGCGGCGCAGGCCCCGCGCGCCCTGTTGCTCCTGCTGCACGGCGCCAGCGACTATTGCGGCGCCTTCGACGAGATCGGACCGCGCTTCGCGGCGCGCGGCATGACCGCGCTGGCGATCGATCAGCGCGGCTTCGGCGCCACCCGCTCGCGCGGCACATGGTGCGGCACGCGTCGCATGATCGCCGATGCGGTCGAAGCGGTCGCGTTCCTCAGGGCGCGCTTCGGCGCCGATCTGCCGGTCTTCCTCCTCGGCGAGAGCATGGGCGCGGCGCTGGCGGTGTCCGTCGCGGCGCGTGCGCCGCAGCTCGGCCTGGCCGGCATCGTGCTGGCGGCGCCCGGCGCGGTCTCCGGCACGCTGCGGCGGCTGTTCGGCACTGCCCTGACGCGGGTGCTGCGCTTCTTCCTTCCCCATGCCAGCATCGTGATCGAGCGCATCAGCGCCTGGGACTTCACGGCCGGCGCGGCGATCCGGCTGCTGGGCGATCCGATGGTATTGCGCCGCATCCGTCCGTCCATCCTTTTCGGCCTCTTCAAGCTGGCGCGCGGCGCCGTCGAGCAGGCGAAGCTTGTAAACATTGATGCCTTGACGATGATCGGCACGCGCGAGGACGTGCTGCGCGAAGCCTGCATCGCCCGGCTGCACCGCAATCTCGGCGGACCGAAGGCATGGGCCGCCTTTGCCGGCGGGCCGCATCTTCTGCTGCACTGGAAACACAATGACCGGGTTCTGTCGCAGGTATTTTCCTGGGTCGAGAAGCGACTGACGCCGACGCCGCTGCCGTATAAGGTACGCGGCGATTGCGGCTCGATTCGAGCAGCGTCTTCCGGGAGCGCATGATGCGAATTCTGCTGGCCGTCGCCGCCGCGCTGTTCCTCCAGACGGCGCCGGCTCTTGCGGCCTGCGACCTGGCGGCGCCCGACGCGGCATCGGCCGGGCCGGATTGCGCGCGCGCCTGGATGGACCGGAACCTCCATTTGAACGACATCGTGACGGTCGGCACGCACAACAGCTACAAGGCCGCCATTCCCGCCAGGATCATGAGCCTCGTCCGCTTCGGTTCGTCCAAGGCGGCCAAGGAGCTCGATTATGCGCATGTGCCGCTGGCGGCGCAGCTCGACGACGGCGCCCGCGCCATCGAGCTCGACGTGGTCTACGATCCGCAGGGCGGCCTCTACGACAACCCCGCCGGCGCCGCGATGACCGGCGAAACTCTTTCCGCCGATTACGTCGCGCAAATGAAGCAGCCCGGCTTCAAGGTGATGCATGTCCAGGACATCGACTTCCACGCCGTCTGCATCACCTTCGTCGCCTGCCTGAAGGATTTGAAGGCCTGGTCGGACGGGCATCGCGATCACGTCCCGATCCTCGTCACGATCAACGCCAAGGACGACGAGATCGCCATGCCGGGCTCGGTGACGCCGCTCAAATTCGACGCCGCCGCCTTCGATGCCTTGGACGCCGAGATCTTCTCGGTCTTCGCCCGCGCCGATCTGGTCACGCCGGACGACGTGCAGGGCGATGCGCCGACCCTGCGCGATGCGGTGCTGACCAAGGGCTGGCCGACATTGGGCGAGACGCGGGGGAAATTCCTCTTCGCGCTGGACGAGGAGGGCGACAAGATCAAGGCCTATATCGGCGGGCGCAAATCGCTGGAAGGCCGCGCCCTGTTCGTCAATGTGGCGGAGGACTCGCCAGCCGCCGCCTATATCACGCTGAACGAGACCGGCGACATCCCGCGCATCGCCGACGACGTCAAGAAGGGCTTCCTGGCGCGCACCCGCGCCGATGCCGACACGATGGAGGCGCGCGCCAACGACACCGCGCGGCGCGACAAGGCTTTGGCCTCGGGCGCGCAATACGTCTCCACCGACTACATGCGCCCCGATCTGCGCTTCGGGCCCTATCAGGCGCGCCTGCCCGATGGCGTCGTCGCCGCCTGCAATCCGGTGCGCGCGCCCGAGCGCTGCGCCGGCTTGCCGGTCGAGGCCGCGCCGCCGCCC
>DASWOE010000416.1:0-6310 GCA_036398875.1 Rhizomicrobium sp. | reverse complement strand
AGGGTCGCGACCGGAAATTCTTCCTCCGCATCCCACCGCGCCGCGAAAGGCGCCAGCCGTTCCCGGGCGAAGCGGCGCGCCGCGTCCTCGATCGCGCGCTGGTCTTCGTTGAGTGCGAAATCCATGACCTCTCCTACCGCCCCCAAGCCGACAGCATGACCGCGAGGCAGAAATCAAGATCTGCCCGGCTCGGCGGCGTGACGTCGTAATGGCCGGGCGGGGCATCGGCAAAAGCCGGCGCCGCAGCCGCGCCAAGCGCCGCCAGCATTGCCACCAGGGCAAGTTTTGTCATCCGGAGTCCTTCCCAGCGCGCCCCGTCAGGATTACCCCGCTTTGCGCCCACCCGCAAAGCCGCCTTGCAACCGTGCGCCCGGCTTGGCAAGACAACGCCATGACGAGCGCCCGCTACCCAGCCTTGCGCATGCGCCGCTTGCGCCGGCACGACTGGACCCGAAACCTGGTCGCGGAAACCACGCTGTCGCCGTCCGATCTCATCTGGCCGATCTTTGTCGTCGATGGCGACAAGCGGCGCGAGGCCGTGTCGTCCATGCCGGGGGTCGAAAGGGTTTCGATCGATCTGCTGCCGGCCAAGGCCGAGACGGCGGCAAAGCTCGGCATACCGGCGATCGCGTTGTTCCCCTTCACCGATCCTGCCCTGAAGACGCAGGACGGACGCGAAGCGACGAATGCCAACAATCTGGTGTGCCGCGCGGTGCGGGCGCTGAAGAAGGCGGCGCCCGGGATCGGCGTCATGTGCGACGTCGCCCTCGATCCCTATACCAGCCATGGCCATGACGGCGTGATGGACGGCAACAACGAAAACATCGCCAATGACGAGACGGTGGAGATTCTCGTGCGCCAGGCGCTGCTGCAGGCCGAAGCCGGCTGCGACATCATCGCGCCGTCCGACATGATGGACGGGCGCATCGGCGCGATCCGAACGGCGCTGGAGGCCAACGGCTTCAAGGACACGCTGATCATGGCCTATGCGGCGAAATACGCCTCGGCGTTCTATGGGCCGTTCCGCGACGCGGTGGGATCTGCGAAAGCGCTGATCGGCGACAAGCGCACCTATCAGATGGATCCCGCCAATGGCGACGAGGCCCTGCGCGAGGTCGCGCTCGACATCGCCGAAGGCGCCGACATGGTGATGGTCAAGCCGGGCATGCCCTATCTCGACCTCGTACGCCGGGTGAAGGACGCGTTCGGCATGCCGACCTTCGCCTACCAGGTGTCGGGCGAATATTCGATGCTGATGGCCGCGGTCGAGCGCGGCTGGCTGGAACGCGACCGGGTCGTTCTCGAAAGCCTGATCGCGTTCAAGCGCGCCGGCGCGAACGGCATTCTCACCTATTTCGCCTGCGACGCGGCACGGCTGCTTTCGCGGACCTGAAACGAGCGCCTAGTCCCCTGCTTTTACCGTGAAGCCGGAGCGCTCCATGCAGGCCCGATAGGCGCCGTCGAACACAGCCCGGTTTTCGGTCGAACTCTGACCGCTCGTCGATCCATGGCGGAACAGCTTGTTCGTGGCTTCGGTCCGGCAATCGTCGCTGGCGATGGCCATGCCGTCGCTTGTGCGGCTGGTGAAATCCTCAGTGCAACCGCAAAGGCTGATGGCCATCGCAATAATAGTAAGTCGCATGATCCTCCCAAGTTTTATAGCCGCCAGTCTCGCTGCGAAGTTCCCGTGAAGACGAAAACACGCGGACCACAGTTCTGGCTGACGGCCTTTTTTAAGAACTTACGTTCTTTGACTTGGAAGGACCAGTAATTAGTCTCGTTCGGTTGAAAATAGACTGCGTAAAACAATTTCCGCGCGCGACGGCAGGACGTCGAGGCCGGACTTGCGTTGGCCCAGATCGACCACGTTGCGCAGGATGAGCATCGCCAGGCCGTGGACCGAGGCCCAAACGGCCAGGCCGAGCGCGGCATCGTGGAGGGCGGAACCGATTTCCGACGCGACGGCATCGGCCGCGGAGCCCAGGTCGGGAAAGGCATCGCGATTGGGAAGCTGGGCGCCGAACATCAGGCTGGCCAATTCCGGGCGACGGACGACAAAGCGCATATAGGCCGCGCCGATCCTGGCGATTCGGTCGGATTCGCCGCCGCCGGACTGCGCCGCGCCGGCGAGTTCCGCCCGCAATTCGACGAAACCCTCGGTCGCGAGCTCGACCAGCAAAGCCTCGTGATTGGCGAAATGGCGGTAGGGCGCGGCGTGGCTGACGCCGGCACGGCGGGCGACCGCGCGCAGGCTGAGGTCCGAAAGGGATTTTTCTTCGAGAATCTGCCGTGCCGCTTCGAGCAGCGCATTGCGCAGATCGCCATGATGATAGCCGCGCGCGCGCACCGGCGCCGCGGAAGACGCTGTGCCATCCATCAGACGGTCTTCCGCCGATTTTCCAGTCGCGCAAAAAGGCTCGACGTGTCCCAGCGCCTGCCACCCATGTTTTCGACCTCCGCGTAGAACTGATCCACCAAGGACGTAACGGGGAGCGACGCGCCGTTGCGCCGCGCCTCGTCCAGGCAGATAGCCAAGTCCTTGCGCATCCACTCTACGGCGAAACCATGTCGAAACTGTCCCAGCAGCATGGTCTCGTGACGATTGTCCATCTGCCAGGACTGTGCCGCGCCTTTTGATATAACCTGAACAACTTCAAGGGGATCCAGGCCGGCCGCGCGGGCGAAGCTCAGCCCCTCCGACAGCGCCTGCACCAGGCCGGCGATGCAGATCTGGTTGACCATCTTGGTCAGCTGTCCCGCGCCCGCTTCGCCCATGAGGCGGCATTGGCGGGCATAGGCGGCGATCACGGGCTGCGCCTTGGCATAGGCCGCCGCGGTGCCGCCGCACATGACCGTCAGCGTCCCGTCGATCGCGCCCCTCTCGCCGCCGGAGACCGGCGCATCGACGAAGTGGATGCCGCGCCGATGGGCGTCCTCGCAAAGCTCGCGCGCCAAGCCGGCCGATGCGGTCGTGTGATCGACGAACACCGCGTCGCGCTTCATGGTGGTGAAGGCCCCGTGCCGTCCGACGGCGATTTCGCGGACGTCGTCGTCGCGGCCGACGCAGGCCAGCACCACATCGACATTGGCGGCAGCCTCGGCCGGAGACGGCGCCGACGCGCCGCCGAATTCGGCAACCCAGCGCTCCGCCTTCGCCGCGCTGCGATTGAAGACCGTCACGTCGTGTCCGGCCTTCGTCAGATGGCCCGCCATCGGATAGCCCATGACGCCCAGACCCAGGAACGCTATGCGCATTATTCCATGACCTCCGCCGCGGGCCGCGGCACGCCCGATTGAAAACTGGGCCGCTTCATCAGCCAGATGATCAGAAGCGTTGGCAGGCTGACATAGAACATGAACAGAAAATCGTTCTGGAAGGCAATCACCTGGGACCGAAAGTCGATCATGCCGTTCAGGTTCGCCAGACCGAACGGGATCTGCGGGCTCATCATCATCGAAGGCCCGTTCACGCCCAGCGCGCGGTTGAAGGGCGAGGCGAATTGACTGAGCAAGGCATGCGCGATCTGGGCGCTGCCGCCCAGCACCGACGTGGTGACGCTGACGCCGATCGCGCTTCCGATATTGCGCATCAGATTGGTCAGCGCCGTTCCGTCGGTGCGGAACTGCGGCGCCAGGGTCGCGAAGGCCGTGAGATTCATGGGAACGAAGACGAAGCCCATGCCGACGCCCTGCGCGAAGGTCACCGAAATCAGCGTCCAATTGTCGATCTGCGGCGTCCAGCCGGCCATCTCCCACATCGACCAGGACAGCATCCCCGCGCCGGCGGTCATCAGCACGCGCGGATCGATGCGCAGCGCCATCCGGCCGGCGAACATCATCGCAAACATGGTGCCGAAGCCGCGCGGCGCCATCAGCATGCCGGTCTGGTACACGCTGTGGCCGGCGAGATTCTGCAGGAAAGGCGGCAGCAGCGCCGAGCTCGCCAGCAGCACGGCGCCGAGCGCGAACATCAGGACAAGTCCGAACAGGAAATTGCGGTCGGCAAAGATCCCCGGCGGGATGAAGGGCCTCGTCGCGGTCATCATATGCGTGAGGAAGAGATAGACGCCGATCCCGGCGATCAGCGCCTCGAAGATGATCTCTCCCGAGCCGAACCAGCCCTGGCCGGTGCCGCGGTCGAGCACCAGCTGCAGGGCGGCAAGTCCGACGCCGAGGGCGGCAAAGCCGAACCAGTCGAAGCGCAGGCTGCGGTCGCGCGGGCTGTCCTTGAAGAACAGCCAGATGCCGATCACCGATGCCACGCCGAACGGCACGTTGACGTAGAACACCCAGCGCCAGCTATAGGCCTCGGTCAGATAGCCGCCGAGCGTCGGCCCCAGGATCGGCCCCAGCATCACCCCCATGCCCCAGATCGCCATGATGTTGCCCCGCTTGTGCGGGGGATAGAGGTCGAGCATCACCGCCTGGCTGAGCGGCGAAAGCGCGGCGCCGAAGCATCCCTGCAGCAGGCGAAACAGGACCATCTGGCCGAGCGACAACGCCGCGCCGCACATCATCGAGGTGATGGTGAAACCGGCCAGCGAGATCAGCATGAAGTTGCGCTTGCCGAAGCGCGACGCGATCCACCCCACCGGCGCGGTCATGATCGCCGCGGCAACGATATAGGAGGTCAGCACCCAGGTGATCTGGTCCTGCGACGCGGACAGCGTGCCGCGCATATAGGGCAGCGCGACATTGGCGATCGTCGAATCCAGGGCCTGCATCAGCGTGCCCGCCATCGACGAGGCCAGGACGATCCAGAGCTCTACCTTGTTCTCATAGGCGTCGGCGGTGTGAATGGTTGCGGCATGGGCCGGCATCTTCCGGATCCTGTCAGTCGCCGTTCAACATCCGGTACCAGCGCCGATGGCCGGTATCGATATCGACCACCGCGCTCATGCCGGCGCGCAACGGCACGCCGCACGGATTGTCGGTGATCTTGATGCGCACCGGAATGCGCTGCACGACCTTGACCCAGTTGCCGCTGCCGTTCTCGGCCGGCAGCGCGGAAAAGGTCGAATCGCTTCCCGCGCTGATCGCATCCACCACGCCGGCAAAACTGCATGAGGGGTAGGTGTCGATGGCGAAGCCGACGGGCTGACCCTTGCGGACATAAGTGAGGTCGGTCTCCTTGAGGCTGGCATCGATCCAGATGTTCTTGCTGGCGATGAGCCCGACCGCGCTGGTCGTGGTGAAGGCCGACATCGCGGAAATGACCAGCGTGCCGGGCTGCAGCGAATCCACTTCGCCCACCACCCCGTCGAACGGCGCGCGCACGATCGTGTGGTCCAACTGGCGCTGCGCTTCGGCGACCGCGGCCTGCGCCCGCAGATAGGCCGGCGCCTGCGTGACCGGCAGATCGGGGTTGCCGTTCAGCTGCGCCAGGGTCTGGCGCGCCTGCTGCTGAAGCGAGACGACGGTGGCCTGGGCGCTTTGCGCCGCGGCACGGGCCTGGTCCACCTGGGTGCCGGCAATCGCGTTCTGGTGCTGTAGCGCGGCGTAGCGCTGAAACGTCTTCCCGGTGACGACGGCCTGCGCCTGCTGCGAGGCGATCTGGCCAAGGATGGAGCGATATTGCGCCTTGGTCCCCTCGACGTCCTGAACGCTCTGCGCCAGCGCGGCGTCGGCGTTGTCGAGCGCGATGCGGAACGGCTTGGGATCGAGACGGAAGAGGATGTCGCCGGCCTTCACGTTTTGGCCTTCGCGCACATCGACGTCCTGCACCAGGCCCGAGACGTCGGTCGAAACCATCAGCTTGGCGGCGCGGACATAGGAATCGTCGGACGACACATAGCGGCCGCCGGTGAGATAGAAGAACAGCGCCACCGCGAGAATCAACGCCAGGCCCCAGACCATCGCGATGCGGCGCAGCCGCGCCTTGTCCGCCCATACCGAGGCGGCCCAGTCGCGGATGCGCGAGCCCAATCCCGGCGCCGGATAGTCGGCGGCATCTGTTCTCATGGCGGACATGCTCTGATTCTCTCTACTCTCCGGCGACCGCCAGCGGCGTGTCGGTCAGCGCCTCGTTTGCAAGATTCTCTTTGATCCCCAGCAACGCGTCGATCAGCGTCTCGCGCGTGGTCTCGTCCAGGCCCGCGGTGATGCGCTCGCTCATCACCTGACGCGCGGCGGAGATGGCCTCCAGGATCGGCTTGGCGGCGGGAAGCAGGTGCAACCTGCGGATGCGGCGATCGGACGGATCGCTGCGCCGCTCGACCAAACCCCGGGCTTCGAGGCGATCGACCAGACGGGCGACCGTGATCGGCTCCACCTCGCAGATCGTCGCCATCTCGTTCTGCGAGATGCCGGG
>DASWOE010000415.1:0-5507 GCA_036398875.1 Rhizomicrobium sp. | reverse complement strand
GACATAGACCTCCTCGCAGATGACCGCCTTGGGCACGACGTTCGGCGGCCGGATGCCCATCTTGCTGCAGTCGCTGGCGCTCAGCGCCAGGGTCTTGAGGCCGCCGGCGGACGCCTTCGTACGGTGCAGGAGCGCGGCGAGCACGCTGCCGTGCAGATGCCGGACCGGCGCCACCGCCGCCGCAAGATGCGCCGCGGGCGGCAGGCCGTTCGCCGGATAAAGCTGCGATTGCTCGATCCAGGTCTCCCACACGAATTTTCCGTTGGGGGCGCGGCAGTTGACGGCGACGAACAATTGCCACGCGGTCTGGTCCGCCGTGGCCGCCGGCGCCGAGGGGATGGTGCACGCCGAGGGGGTCTGCGCCAGCGCGGGCGCGACCGCCACATCGCGGCCGGGGACGAACAGGGCACCGACCGCTATCAGCGACAGGGCGATGAGGATTGCGCTCTTTTTCACGTCTGGACTCCGTTTTGGGACGAATGCCAAGGAACGCGGCGGAACGCGGTCACGCCATGCAGGACACGCGCGGTCGCCGAAGGCGGGCGCGAATACAATTTACACGCGGTCAGTTACTTGGAAGCGAGATACGCTGACTGACGAGTCAAAGTATACGGGATTCGAGGTCCGAAATCCAGCCGCCATGGACTTGGTTTTACTGGCGCGGCCGCAGCGCAGGCCTCGGAAAGCGGATGACGGCCTTGAGGCCGGGCGCGTTGTCCTCCAGCAGCAGTTTCGCCTCGTGCAGGCGCGCCACCGCGGCGACGAGGCTGAGGCCCAGCCCGGTGCCGGGGGCGTTGCGGCTGGCGTCCAGGCTCACGAAGCGCTCGACGACGCGGACGCGCTCGGCGACCGGGATGCCCGGACCGGTGTCGGCGACGCGCAGCTCCACCCCCAGCGGCGATTCCGACGCCGTCACCGTCACGCGGCCGCCGGCCGGCGTGTATTTGATCGCATTGTCGACGAGGTTGGCGAGCGCCTGGCTGATCAGGCTGCGATTGCCGTCGATCAGGGTGGCGCCGGCCGGATCGATCTTGAGCGCGACGCCCTTCTCCTCCGCCAACGGCGCGTAGAGCTCGGCCATGTCCTCGGCGATCGGCGCCAGGTCGATCGGCGCCATCTCGCCGCGCGTCACGCCGGCATCGGCTTCGGCGATCAGGAGCAGCGCATTGAAGGTGGTGATGAGCTGGTCGGTCTCGGCCACCGCGGCCTCGATCTCCGGCGCCTGGGCGCTGGCGGGATCCAGATGGCGCAGCGTGGATTCGAGCCGGTTGCGCAGCCGGGTCAGCGGCGTGCGCAGGTCGTGCGCCACCGAATCGGTGACCTCGCGCACGCCTTTCATCAGCCGCTCGATGCGGTCGAGCATGGCGTTGAGATTCTCGGCCAGCGCGTCGAACTCGTCATGGGCGGAGCTCACGGGCACGCGGCGCGAGAGGTCGCCGTCGATGATCTCGGCGCTGGTGCGGTTGATCTGGTCCAGGCGCGCCAGCATGTTGCGGCTCATCACCGCGCCGCCGACCAGGCCGAGCAGGAGAACGAGCCCGACCGTCCAGGGCAGCGTGGTGGTGAACAGCCGCTCGGTCAGATAGCGCTCATGCACGTCCTGGGCGACGAGAAGATAGAAGCCGCCCGGCAGGCCGAAGACGCGGCCGCGCGCCTCGCGGGTTTCGAGCTGGTTCTCGACCCGGCGCTGATAGTCGAAATCGACGAAGCCGTTCGCCTGTTCGCCATTGGCCGGCCAGGCGTCGAGATTGCCGACGATGGGCTGCTTGACGCGGTTGGCGAGCAGATAGAGGCCGGGTCCGCCATGGCCGGAACGGCTGATCACCACATCGGCCAGGCCGCGCAGGCCGAGCTGCTGATACTGTTCGGACAGGCCGGTGATCTCGGCCTCGATGATCTGGTCGGTCTGGGCGTCGAGCGCGCGCTTGGTGTTCCAATAGGTGAAGGCGAGCAGCGCCGTCACCGAAACGGCGAAGACGGCGACATAGACGAGGACGATGCGGTAGGCCTGCGTCCTCAGGATGCTCGGCGCACGCACCCTCTACGCCGCCGGCCGCGCTGCCCGGATCATGTAGCCGGCGCCGCGCACGGTGTGCAGCAGCGCGGTGTCGAAGCCCTTGTCGATCTTGGCCCTGAGCCGCGAGATGTGCACGTCGATGACGTTGGTCTGCGGGTCGAAATGATATTCCCACACGCTTTCCAGCAGCATGGTGCGGGTGACGACCTGGCTGGCGTGGCGCATGAGATATTCGAGCAGGCGGAATTCGCGCGGCTGAAGATCGATGGCGGAGCCGGCGCGCTGCGCGGTGCGGGTGAGCAGATCCAGTTCGAGATCGCCGACCTGCAGGCGGGTCTTCACCGATTGCGGCGAGCGGCGGCGCATCAAGGCGTCGATGCGGGCCAGGAGCTCGACGAAGGCATAGGGCTTGGCGAGGTAGTCGTCGCCGCCGGCTTTCAGGCCCTTGACGCGGTCATCGACCTCCGACAGCGCGCTCAGGAACAGCACCGGCGTGGTGTTGCCGTGCTCGCGCATGTCGGCGACCACCTTGAGCCCGTCGAGCTTGGGCAGCATGCGGTCGATGATCGCGACGTCGTAAGGCCGCGACAGCGCCAGCGTCAGGCCGATCTCGCCATCGGCCGCGTCATCGACGACATGGCCCGCCTCTTTGAGGCCGTTGACCAGATAACGCTGAGCTTCGAGATCGTCTTCGACAACGAGTATGCGCAATGGGCCCTCCTTACGCTTCAATAGGGTCCGCGCCGGCGGCGGCAACGGGGGGATGGGGCCGCCACCACCGGCGCGGGGGCCGGACGGGCGGCTTTCGCCGTCCGCCCGGTAGGCAACACACTCAAGCCTGTCCGATGTCCACCGCGATGAAGCGCGTCGCGCCCTGGGTGGCGATGAGCAGCAGGACGGTGCGATGGCCCGCCGACCGTTCGGCCGACACCTGGGCGGCCATGTCGCGCGGATTGTGCACCGGCTTGTTGGCGACCGAGAGCACGACGTCGCCGGGCTGGATGCCCTTGTCGCCGGCATCGCTGTTGGGATCGACGCGGACCACGAGCACGCCGTCGATGCCGGCGTCGATGTTGAAGCTGCGGCGCGTCTCCGGCGTCACCGCGGCGAGGCCCAGTCCCATCGCCTCCACCGCATTGCCGCCCATGCTCTGCGCGGCGTCGCGGCTGTCGCCGTCGTCGTTCGCGGCCACGCGCTCGTCGGGACGATTGCCGATCTTGGCGCTGATGTTGTGCTGCTGGCCGTTGCGGATGACCGTGAAGCTCGCCTTCGCGCCGCTGGGAATGGCGGCGATATGGCGCGTCAGGTCGCGCGCGTCCTCGACGTTGCGGCCGTTCAGCGCCACGACCACGTCGCCCTGCTGGAAGCCGGCCGTGGCGGCCGGTCCGCCGGGAACGATCTCGGCGACGATCGCGCCCTTGGGGTTGGCGATGTTCAGCGACCGCGCGATCTCCGGCGTCACGCTCTGGATGTTCACGCCGAGATAGCCGCGATCGACGCGGCCATGGCTCTGCAGCTCGCCCACGACGTCGTGGATGGTGGTGGCGGGAATGGCGAAGCCGATGCCGACGCTGCCGCCGGTGGGCGACACGATCATCGAGTTCATGCCGATCACCTGGCCGCGCAGGTCGAAGGTCGGGCCGCCGGAATTGCCGCTGTTGATCGGCGCGTCGATCTGGATGAAGTCGTTATAGGGCCCGCTGCCCGGCAGGTCGCGGCCGAGCGAGGACACGATGCCGGCGGTGACGGTGTTGGACAGGCCGTAGGGATTGCCCACCGCCACGACCCAGTCGCCGACGCGGACCTGGCGGTCGTCGCCGAACTCGACCGAGGGCAGCGGCTTGTCGGCCTTGACCTTCAGCAGCGCGATGTCGGTCTGCCGGTCGGTGCCGATCAGCTTGGCCTCGTAGCTGCGCCCGTCGGGCAGCTTGACCGTGATCTTCCGCGCATTGGCGATGACGTGGTTGTTGGTCACGACGAAGCCGCCGCGGTCGATGATGAAGCCGGAGCCGGCGGAGATCGCCTTGTGCGGCGTCATCGAGCGGCCCTGGCCGTATTGATTGAAGAAGTCGCGGAACGGGGCCGGCAGCTCGGCCGCCTCGTCGGCGCCGGTCTCCATCGTCTCGGCGGTGATGGTGACGACGGCCGGGCTCACGCGCTCGACCAGGTCGGCAAAGCTGAACGGCGCGCCGTTCTCCAGCATGCGCGGGGGCGTCGCCTTCAGCCCGGGCTGGGCGACCGCGACGAGCCGCGACGCGGCGCCGCTATCGGCGGACCGCACGCCCGGCACGAGGGCAAAGGCGCTCATGCCCAGGAGCACGAGCGCGGCGGCCGTCCCCAGGGCGATCGTGCGGCTGTGGTGTTTGAAGAGATTGGCTTTTTCGTCGGACATTCTGCGGGTCTCCTGGCGGCCCCCCGGTTAGGACCATGCTCAATTACAGCTTAATTGTTGCCTAAATCATACCGTAACATTAAACAAAACTAACAAACCGCCCGCCGCTCAGCCGCACATCGATAGGACCGTCATGGTTCCTGGCGCGGCTCGCCTGGAGGCGATTTCGCGGCCCGGATCACCACCCAGGTGGCGACGCCGCCGGCCAGGATCAAGACAAGAAATGGTGTCAGCCATAAGGCGTAGGTGTCGGCCTGGAAGGGCGGCTGCATCAGGATGAAATCGCCGTAGCGGGCGACGAGATAGGATTTGATCCGATCGTCGCTCTCGCCGGATTTGATATGGGCGCGGACCAAAGCGCGCAGATCGGCGGCAAGTGGCGCGTTGGATTCGTCGATCGATTCGCCCTGGCACACCATGCAGCGCAGCTCCTTTTGCAGCGCGCGGGCGCGCCCCTCCTGCGCCGGATCGGCGAGCGTGCCCGGCGCCGGCACGGCCCAGGCGGCGCCGGTGCCCAGCACCAGCAGCAGCGCGGCGACAAGCGCCTTCATTCGGCCGGCGCCGGCATGGCATCGGGCACGGCGCGCGGGCGCCGCAGGCGGCCGACCAGCGAGGCCAGGCCGCCCAGCGCCATCACCACACCGCCCAGCCAGATGAAGGGCGCCAGCGGATTGACATAGGCGCGCAGCGTCCAATGCGTGTCGTCGCGCCGGTCGCCGAGCGCCAGATACAGATCGGAGACGATGGTGGTGCGGATCGCGGTCTGCACCGTCTCCTGGCCCTCGGCCGGGAAGAAGCGGCGCTCCGGATGCAGCACCGCCAGCGTCTCGCCGCCGCGCAGCACGGTGACGTCGGCGCGGGCCGCCTGATAGTTGGGACCCTGCGCGCCGCCCACCGAATCGAGCCGCAGCGTATAGCCGGCGATGTCCATGCTCTCGCCCAGCTTCAGCACCTCGAGCCCTTCGCTGCGCCACAGCGTGACGCCGGCGACGCCGATCAGCGTGACGGCAAGGCCGGCATGGGCGAGCGGCGCCGCAAAGGCGCCGAGCCGGACCGCGCCCCAGTTGAACTTCGCGACTTCGATGGCGCTGGCCGCGA
>DASWOE010000414.1:0-12700 GCA_036398875.1 Rhizomicrobium sp. | reverse complement strand
GGTCCCCACCAATGCGACATCCCCTCGGCGGTGACGAGCGCGTCGAACACGATGGACGGCCGCGCCTTGATGCGGCGGATGAGGATGCGGCTGGTCATAGTGCGTCCTTCCGTGCCTGGGTTTCCCGGGCCTCGGCAAACGCCGCCAGCCGGTCGAGGCGCGGCGACCAGAAGCGTTCGTAGCGCCGCAGCCACGCCATCGCCTCGCGCATCGGCCTGGCCGCGAGGCGGACCGTCACGGTGCGCCCGGCCTTGCGGCGCGTGATGAGGCCGGCATCGTCGAGCACGGCGAGATGCTTCATCACCGCCGGCAGCTTGATGGTCAGCGGCGCCGCGAGCGCGCTCACCGTGGCCTCGTCGCGCTCCAGCCGCGCGAGGATGGCGCGCCGGGTCGGATCGGACAGCGCGGCGAAGGTGCGGTCGAGCCGTCCGGCCGTCGTCATGTCAATGCATGACCATGTCGGGCGTGCCGTCGGACCATTTCGGCACCGGGACCATGTAGGTGACGACCGGCTCGGGATCGCCCGGTCCGCCCATCACGGGAGAGCCTTTGAGGTTCGCGCCCCACGACGCCGCCCCGGCCGCCGGGAGATAGAACATCAGGTGCGGATGCCAGTGCTTGCCGGCGTCGGAGAGATAGCCGTCCTTCGACAGCATGAAGCACATCGCGCCCGGCGCGGGCGCCGTGTTGGCGAGCGCAGACGCACGGGCGCGCGCGCGCATCGCGTCCATGCCGAGGCCCGCAAGCACCCATTGCGCGCGTTCGAGATGGGCGGGAAGAACGGTCTTGACCGCCGCCGCGTTGAAACAGATCGGGCCGCGCACCTTGGTGTTCCAGAACACCGGCTCGCCGAAGCCGGCCTCCCAGCCGCGCTCGACAATGCAGGTGAAGCCGTTCGTGCCGCGCGCGGCCGTCTCGTAGCCGCGGGGGCCGAGGACCATCACCGTCGCGGCGGCGGAGATCGAAACAGGCGCGGCGCTGCGGGCGAGCGCGATCTCGGCTTCGCGCGGCATGAGATGGGGTGCGGCAGCAGCCGGCAGGGACAACAACAGGGAGAGGCTCAATCCGAAGCCGGGGCCAGGCTTTTGCATCGCGGACCTCGTTGGAAACACTTCACCACATGGCGAAGTATTTCCGCGCGGCGGGCCGCTGTCAACCCCGACGCGGGGGAAGGCGCGAAGATGTGCCATACTCGGCGCAAACGAGATCGGGGAGCATCGCATGCGGTTCGGGATATTCTACGAGCACCAGCTGCCCAAGCCGTGGAACGACGGCGACGAGGCGAGGCTGTTCCACGACGCGCTGGAACAGGTCGTGCTCGCCGACCGGCTCGGCTACGACTATGCCTGGGAGGTCGAGCATCACTTCCTGGAGGAGTATTCGCATTCCTCGGCGCCAGAGGTGTTCCTGGCCGCCTGCGCGGCGCTGACCAAGAACATCCGCGTCGGCCACGGCATCCGCCAGGTGATCGCGAACTACAACCATCCGGCGCGCACGGCCGAAGGACTGGCCACGCTCGACATCGTCTCCCATGGGCGGCTCGATTTCGGCATCGGCGAGGGCGCGACGCGGCTGGAGCTCGGCGGCTTCGCCATTGCGGCGAAGGAGAAGCGCGCCATGGCGCTCGAAGCCGCGGAGCAGATCGCCAACATGATGGTGATGAGCCCTTATCCCGGCTATGAGGGCAAAAGCTTCTCCTTTCCCTGCCGCAACGTGCTGCCCAAGCCGATGCAGAAGCCGCATCCGCCGATGTGGATGGCGTGCACCAATCGCGACACGATCAAGATCGCAGCCTCGATCGGCGTGGGCGCGCTCGCCTTCTCCTTCGTCGATCCGCAGGAGGCCAGGACCTGGGCCGACATCTATTACGGCATCATCAAGTCGGAGCAGTGCGTTCCGATCGGCCACGGCGTGAACGCCAATATCGCGATGGTGTCGAATTTCTCGGTGCATGGGGACCGCGCCGAGGCGATCCGGCGCGGCCAGGAAGGCTTCGAGTTCTTCGGCTATGCGGTGAACGCGCTGGTGGCGCACGATGTCAGGCCCGGCCGCTCCACCCTGTTCGAGGATTTCCTCAAGAGCCGCGCGCGGCAGGACGAGGAGATCATCGCCGCGGCGAAGATGACCGAGCGCAATGCCAACGGCATCGGCACGCCGGACGACATCCGCGCCCATGTCGCGGCCTTCGAGGCGGCCGGCATCGACCAGGTGATCTTCCTGCAGCAGGCCGGGCGCAACCGCCATGCCCATATCTGCGAGAGCCTCGAGCTGTTCGCGGCCGAGGTGATGCCGGCGTTCAAGGCCAAGGTCGCCGACCGGGAGCGGCGCAAGGCGCAGGAGCTCGCGCCCCACATCGCAGCCGCGATGGCGCGCAAGACATACATGCCGGCGCTGACGGAGGAGCAGATCCCGGTGGTGAAGGCGGCGGTGTCGCGCGCGCAGATCAACGCGGCCTCGCGCTAGCCGCCGCGCCAGGGGCGCTAAGCCGTCAGCGCGTCGTAGGTCAGCCGCTGGAACATCGGCAGCGCCATGCGCCCGCCCATGCGCTGGCCGGCGGCGAGGTTCGCCATCGCGCCCGGTTCGAGCGGGATCGAATTCTGGATCAGATAGAGCATGATCAGGTCGCTGGCCGGATCGGCCTGCCACCAGGTGCCGAAGGCGCCGGGCCAGCCGAAACTGCCGATGCCGCCCATGCCGAGAAACCCCAGCTTTTCGGGTGCATCGATCACGCTGACGCCAAGGCCGAAGCCCATGCCGTCCCACATCGGGATGACGCCGAGGAAGGGAATGGCGCGCTGGGCCGGCGTCAGACGGTTGGTGCACATGAGCTCGATCGTTTCGGGCTTCACCAGCCGCACGCCATCGAGTTCGCCCTTGCCGAGCATCATCCTGGCGAATCGGAGATAGTCGTCGGCGGTCGAGATCAGCCCGCCGCCGCCGCCGCAAAAGGCCGGCGGCGCGTCGAATTGCCGGAACGGCACCGGTTCGAGCGCGTCGATCTTGTCGTTCATGCGATAGACCATGGCGGCGCGGTCGCGCTTGGCCGGCGGGACGTAGAAATCGGTGTCGCCCATGCCGAGCGGACCGAAGATGCGCCGCATCAGGAAATCGCGGAACGGCATGCCGGCGATGCGGCCGACGATGAAGCCGAGCACGTCGGTGGCGTGGCTGTAGTGGAAGCGCTCGGCCGGCTGATAGAGCAGCGGCAGCGACGCCAGCGCCGCCATCCATGCGTCGGGCGATCCGGCATGGTTGAGCACGTCGCCCAGGACGCGCTGATATTCGTGCGCAATGGGTCCCAAGGAGGAAAAGCCGTAGGCCAGCCCGGAGCGATGGGTGAAAAGGTCGTCGAAGGTGATCTCGCGCTCAGCCGGCACCGTGCGGTCGAGCGCGCCCTGGGCGTCTTCGAGCACGCGCATCGATTTGAACTCGGGCGCGAATTTCACGATCGGATCGCAGAGCGCGAACCTGCCCTCCTCCATCAGCATCAAGGCCGCCAGCGAGGTGATCGGCTTGGTCATCGAGGCGATGCGGAACAAGGTGTCGCGCGTCATCGGCTTTTTGTTCTCGATGTCGCGCCAGCCGATGGTGTCGAGCTGCGCGATCCCGCCGTGGCGCCAGAGCAGTGTGACGACGCCGGAGAGATCGCCGGCGGCCACGATCGGCGCCAGCGTCGGCACGATCTTGGCGAGGCCCTCGGCGGAGAAGCCTTTGGGATTGGTTTCGATCTTGGCCATGGACGCTCTCCCCCGGGAATTTCTTTGCCACGATGGTGGCAAGGAATGGCGGCCCTGTCACGTTGCGCGTGCCTGCCGCAGGGGCATTGCAAAGCCGCGCGATCCTGCGACTATTTGCAGTCGCGGGGGCGCGCAGCGTGACGAATTCCGACAAACGAGCCGAAGTGGCGCCGGTGGCCGGCGTGCTCGCCTCCGCGCTGGTGTTTCTGGCCGGCCAGGGCATGGCGGGCACGCTGATCGGCGTCAGCGCCCATGAGCACGGCCTTTCGAACGCGACGATCGGACTGATCGGCTCGTCCTATTATCTGGGATTCATAGCGGGTTGCTGGGGCGGCCCGGCCCTGATCCGGCGGCTGGCGCAGCAAAACAGCTTCGGCGCGGTCTTGTTGCTCGCGGCGCTGGCGACGCTGGTCTTTTCCCTCCGGTCGTCGCCGCAGGCCTGGATCGCCGCGCGCGCGTCCTTCGGCTTCGCCGCCGCCATCGTCTACACGCTGATCGAAAGCTGGCTGAACCATCTGGCGCGCAACAGCAACCGGGGACGCGTCTTCGGCTCCTATCTGCTGACGAAACAGCTCGGCTCGACGCTCGGGCAGGCGCTGCTGGTCGCGCTTGCGGTGCCGACGGGGTGGCTGTTCGCGGTCGCGGCCCTGCTCTTTTCGGTTGCCTGGATTCCGGTGCGGATCGCAGCGCCGGCGACCCCGCCACTGGAGAGGCGAGCCCTGCCGCGGCCCTTGCATTTGTGGCGCAGCGCGCCGGTGGGCGTCGCGATCTGCGCCCTGGTCGGCCTCGCCAATGGCGCGGTGTGGACGCTGGCGCCGGTCTATGGCGTGGCGCACGGATTTCCGCGCGGCTGGGCCGGAGCGTTCATGGGCGCCTTCATCCTGGGCGGCGCGGCGATCCAATATCCCGTCGGCTGGCTGTCGGACCGGCTGGACCGCCGCCGCCTGGTGGCTTGGGCGAGCCTTTGCGCGGCCGCGGCGGGCCTCCTGCTGGCGACGATGGCCGCGCCGCGGGCCGGTCTGCTTCTCGGCGCGACCGCGTTTTTCGGAATGGCGGCGCTTCCGCTTTACGGGCTGGGCGTCTCGATCGCCAACGACAGGATCGAAAGCGGCGAGCGCGTGCAGACCGCGGCGGCGCTGCTGTTCCTGAACTCCCTGGCCTCGGCCGCGGGGCCGGCGCTGGCGGGACTGCTGACCGAGCGTTTCGGCATCGCTTCGCTGTTCTACTGGACGGCGGCGGTCCACCTCGCCATCGCCGCCTTCGCCTTGCGCGCACGCACCGCGCCGGTCGCCCGCGCGGAGGCGCTGGGCGGATGAAGCGCTATCAGGTGTTCGTCAGCTCGCCTTACGAAGACCTGGCCGCCGAGCGGCAACTCGTTTCGCTGGCGCTGATCAACAACGGCTATCTGCCGTCGGGCATGGAGCTGTTCGCCGCGACGCCGGCGCAGACCTGGCCCTATATCGAGGAAGCGATAAGGCTGTCGGACTATTACGTCCTGATCCTGAAGAACCGCCATGGCAGCATGGCGGAGGGGCTGGACGTCAGCTGGACCGAACGCGAATACGAATTCGCCCGTTCGCTGGGAAAGCCGGTGCTCGCCTTCCTGTATCGCGGCGGCGACGCGGTCGAGCCGCGCATGGCCGCCTTTCGCGCCGGCGTGATGACGCAAAGGCTGGTGCGCTTCTGGACCGAGCCGCACGACCTCGCCGTCGCCGTCCTCGGCTCGCTGCAGGACGCGGTGCGCACCCATCCGGCGCCGGGATGGATCCGCACCGACTCCTTCCGCGACGAGGAAGAGAGCATGCTCACCTATTATCGCCGCTCGGCGGATTTCGACTTCGCTCCTTTCATCGCCAGCCTGGGACCGATCAAGATCCTGCTGAACGACGGATTCTCGTGGCTGCGGCGCAACGAGGCGCATCTGCGCGAGCGATTCGCCCGCCGGCCGCAGGACGCCACCTGCGTGCTGCACATCGCCGCCGACAATCCGCTGTTGTCGCGGATCGCCAGAAAGTCGGGCAAGAGCCTCGCCGAGCAACGCGCCGACATCCGCGAGCTCGACGCGCGGCTGCGCGCGCTCGCCGCCGACACCGGCTACGAGAAGCTCGAAATACACGGCCATGCGACGTTCAACACGCACTGCATCTACATCTGCGCGAGCTATGTCGTGGTGACCACCTATTTCACCGCCAACAACCGTTTCCTGCACCTGCCGCTGTACAAGTTCCGTGCCGGAACATCGATCTACGACGATTTCGTGCTGGACTTCGACATCCTGTATCGCGGCGCCCGGGCGGCGAAAGCCTGACCGGTCGGATCCGTGCGCGCGACGCCCATGCGGCCGCCGTTCAGGTCTGAACCGCAATCGGCCGGACGCGGCGCTTGAGTTCCGCCAGGAAGGCATCCGGCCTCGTCAGAAGCGCGTTATGCCCGGCGCCCGGGAGGACGACGAACGCCTTTTGCGGCGCCCGTATCGAATCGAAATAGGGCCGCGCCAGCGCGACGGGGGTCACCGAATCCTGGGCGCCGTCGAAGATGAAGAAGGGCACCGCGACATCGGTGCCGAGCTTGCGCGCGTCGAAGGACAGGATCTCGCGATAGAGCGACGCGCCCGCGAAGTCCCGGCCGGCGAAATAATCGCGAATGTCGCGGAGGGTATAGCCGGGCGCGAACAGGACCACCGGCGCCATGTTCCGCAGGAGATCGCGCTCCGACGGCGGATCGAAACGGCGGGCGACGCCGCGCTCGACATCGAGATCGGCCTCGGACTTGTAGGGCGGCGGCCCCAGCGCCGCGAGCCGCGCGATGCCGTCCGCGTCGCGCGCGGTCTTCAACCGCCGCATCAGCCGCGCGTAGAGATATTCCTCCTTCGCCTCTTTCGCGACCACCTGCCCCGTGCCGACATAGGCGAAGAACAGGCCGGGCTCGGCCTTGACCATGCCGAGCCCCAGCGCGGTGCCCCAGGAATGGCCGAGCAGGATGAGCTTCTTCTTGTGCAGGTGGACGAGCAGATATTGCGCGACCTCGATGCCGTCGCGGGTCATGCGGTCATAGGTCATCGGCTGCTCGTGCACGCCGTTGCGGCCGAAGGTCCGGCCCGCGCCGCGCTGATCCCATTGCACGACGGTGAAGTCCTTTTCCCAGCCGCGAAAGACGGGCGCAAGCTGGCTGATCGCGCCGCCGGGACCGCCATGCAGGATGAGGATCACCGGATTGGCGCGGTCCTCGCCGCGGATCGTGATCCATTGCTGGATGTGGCCGATCGCGATGTAGGACGCTTCGTCGATGCCGTTGGGCGTGGCGATGGCGAGCGCCTGTGCCGTCTCGTGCTGGCGCCAGGCACGACTGCCGAACGCCGCGGCGGCGACGACCGCGGCCACGAGCAGCACGCCGAAAAGCAGCCGAAAGGCCATCCGCATGCGGCCATGTTCGCAAAGATGGGCCTTGCTGTCATCCTTGGCCCGCCGGCCCCCCGAAACGGTCGGCGAGCCGCGGCATGGCTTTTGTCGTCAAGCATTCCATCCCTGACCCGGCGTCATCATCTGCCCTTGAAATCTCTGGTATTTCCCGCCACAGAGAGCGGGCGCGGGCGCCCAAGGGAGCGGACGGAACATGGCATTCGACGGACTCATGAAGGGCAAGCGCGGGCTCGTCATGGGCGTGGCGAATTCCCACTCCATTGCCTGGGGCATTGCCCAGGCCCTGCACGATGCCGGCGCCGAACTGGCGTTCTCCTATCAGGGCGACCTGTTCAAGAAGCGCGTGGTGCCGCTGGTGGAGAAGCTGAACCCGGCGGCGCTGATCGACTGCGACGTCGGCAACCAGGGCTCGGTCGATGCCGCCTTTGCGGAGCTGGAGCGGATCTGGGGCAGCCTGGATTTCGTCGTCCACGCCATCGCCTTTTCCGACAAGGATCAGCTCAAGGGCCGCTATGTCGATACCACGCCGGAGAACTTCCGGATGACGATGGACATCTCCTGCTATTCCTTCACCGCGGTGGCGCAGCGCGCCGAAAAGCTGATGACCAAGGGCGGATCGATGGTGACGCTGACCTATTACGGCGCCGAGAAGGTGATGCCGCACTACAACGTCATGGGCGTCGCCAAGGCGGCGCTGGAGGCGAGCGTGCGCTACATGGCCGAGGATCTCGGCAAGAAAAACATCCGCGTCAACGCGATCTCGGCCGGGCCGATCAAGACGCTGGCCTTCGCCGGCATCGCCGATTCGCGCTACATCCTCAAATGGAACGAGCTCAACTCGCCGCTCCGCCGCACGGTCACGATCGACGAGGTCGGCAACACCGCCCTGTTCCTGCTCTCCGATCTGGGCCAGGCGGTGACGGGCGAGACGCTGCATGTCGATGCCGGCTATCACGTCGTCGGCATGAAGGCCGAGGACGCACCCGACATCGCCGTCGCCAAATCCGATGGCGCTTGAGGTCCCGAACGGCCTGACCCTGTATTTCGCCCGCCACGGCCAGACCGAGGCGAATGTCGCCAAGCGCTTCCAGGGCCGCTCGATCGACACGCCGCTGACGGAATTGGGCGTGAAGCAGGCGGGCGACATCGCCGCGATCCTGCGCCGCGAAGTGCCGGCCTATCCCGAACTGGACTTCGTGAGCAGCCCGCTCAAGCGCGCCCAGGCGACGATGGAGATCATCCGCGACGCGCTGGGGATGCCCGACAACGGGTTCCGCACCGACGAAAGGCTGGTGGAGATCGATCTCGGCAACTGGGACGGACTGACCGATGCGCAGGCCGAGCATCGCTATCCCAAGGAATACGCGGCGCGTGCCGCCGACAAGTGGAATGTCCGCCCGCCGGGCAGCCGCGAGAATTATGCGACCGTGGCGCAGCGGATGACGGCGTTCGTGGAAAGCCTCGAACGCGACACCTTCGCGGTCAGCCATGGCGCGGCGACGCGGGTGCTGCGCGGGCTGTTCCTCGGCCTGACCTGGCAGCAGATGTCGGCGCTGGACGAACCGCAAGGCTGCATCTTCCGCGTCCGCGGCAGCGACCTGGCGCGGCTGGACGTGTGATGACGGATTTCCGCGATCTTACCCTCTACGTGATCCGCCACGGCGAGTGCGAGCACAATGTCGCCGGCCGCGCGGCGTCGTGGGACGACTCGCCGCTCACGGCCAAGGGACGCGGCCAGGCGCAGCGCAATGGCGCGCTGCTGAAGGAGGTCGCGGGCCAACTGTCCGGCTTCGATTTCTTCGCCAGCCCGCTGCACCGGACCTGCACGACCATGGAGCTGGCGCGCGAAGCGGCCGGCCTGCCGCCCACGGGGTATCGCGCCGACCACCGCCTGATGGAGATCCATTTCGGCGATCACACCTGGATGACGCGCGCGGAGATCGCGCGCCTCGATCCACGGCTTCCGGGCCTCGACGACAAGGACGATTGGGACTATGTGCGCCCGCGCGGCGAAAGCTGGGCCGGCCTGCACGAACGGGTCTGCCGCTTCGTGGCCACGCTGGCGCGCGATGCGGTGATCGTCACCCATTACGGCCCGGCGCGGGCGATCCGGGCGCATTGTCTCGGCCTTACGCCGGAAGAGACGAAAAGCTACAAACCACCGCACGCCGGAATCATGCGATTGTCGCAGGGTACGGAAGCCTTCTTCGGCGACTAGAATGTCGTTCAACAGCTTCGGCCATCTGTTCCGCGTCACGACCTTCGGCGAGAGCCACGGGCCCGCGATCGGCTGCGTGGTCGATGGCTGCCCGCCGGGCATCGCGCTCAGCGAGGCCGACATCCAGGCCGATCTCGACCGCCGCCGGCCGGGGCAGAGCAAGTTCGTCACCCAGCGGCAGGAGCCCGATGCGGTGAAGATCCTGTCGGGCGTGTTCCGGGACGAGCGCATGGCGGCGCAAGTGACCACCGGCGCGCCGATCGCGCTCCTGATCGAGAATGTCGATCAGCGCTCGAAGGACTATTCCGACATCCGCGACAAGTTCCGCCCCGGCCACGCCGATTACACCTATTTCGCGAAATACGGCGTGCGCGACTATCGCGGCGGCGGACGGCAGAGCGCGCGCGAAACCGCCAGCCGCGTCGCGGCCGGCGCGGTGGCGCGCAAGGTGCTCGCCTCGCTCTATCCCGATGTCCGGGTGCGCGGCGCGCTGGTGCAGATCGGAATCAAGACGATCGACCGCGCCCGCTGGGACTGGGCCGAGGCCCTGAACAATCCGTTCTTCTGCCCCGACGCGGACGCGATCGCTCCGTGGACGGAATATCTCGAAGGCGTGCGCAAGGCCGGTTCCTCGGTGGGCGCGGTGATCGAGGTGGTCGCGGAGGGCATTCCCGCCGGCCTCGGCGCGCCGGTCTATGCCAAGCTCGACGGCGATCTGGCGGCGGCGATGATGAGCATCAACGCGGTCAAGGGCGTGGAGATCGGCGACGGCTTTGGCGCCGCCGCGCTGACCGGCGAGGAGAACGCCGACGAGATGCGCGCGGGGAACGACGGCAAGCCCCGCTTCCTCGCCAACCATGCCGGCGGCATCCTGGGCGGCATCTCGACCGGCCAGCCGGTCGTCTGCCGCTTCGCGGTCAAGCCGACCTCGTCGATCCTCTCGCCGCGGCTGACGGTGGACGTCAACAATGCCGAGACCGAGATCGTCACCAAGGGCCGCCACGATCCCTGTGTCGGCATCCGCGCCGTGCCGGTGGGCGAGGCGATGATGGCGTGCGTGCTGGCCGATCACGCCCTGCGCCAGCGGGCGCAGACCGGCCGCTGACGCCGCGCCGGCCCGCGAGCGGACCGGCGCTCCGACGTTCCGGCTTACGGCGTGAACAGCGACGCGTAGCGGCCGCTGCCGACGATATCGGTATGCGGCTGATGATCGGCCGGGCAGACGCCCTTGCCCGCGCCGGCGCGCGCATAGAACATGCCCATGCACTTGTTGCACCAGCGCCAGCCGCCTTGCTGGCGCGGACCGTCCTCGCCGATGACCGCGGCGTAGGCGCCGCTGCCGGTCTTCACATGCGCGCCGCCGGCCGGGCAATGGCCCATGCCGCCCGCGCCGGCGCTGGCATGCGAATAGAAGAAGCCCTGGCACTTCACGCACCAGCTCCATCCGGTCTGCAGCTTGCCCGAACCCTGGGCGTCGTAGACTTCCAGATAGTGACCGCTGCCGGCATCGATATGCTGGCCGCCGGCCGGACAGACGCCCATATGCATGGCGCCGCTGGCCATGGCGTAGAACATCCCCTGGCACTTGGAGCACCAGCGCCAACCGGCCTGCATGCTCTCCGCCAGCGCGGCGGACATGAAGCCCAATCCCGTGAGCGCGCCGATGCCGCCCAATGCCAGCGCCTTGATGGTCGTGCGGCGCGCCATACCCGCCGACAGAAGCGGAAGGCGCGTGCCCTTGTGATCGGGCATGATGATCTCCTCGATGCGTTGCAAACGCCGCGTGCTTGAAACCCGTCGCTTGCGTGAAAGGTGCCCCTGCGCTTTTGTCTGCCAGTGCCGCGCGGCCGTCGAGACGTCTTGCGCGGTCCGATTGGAGTAGCGGCGTCAGGCCAGCCGCGACAGGAGCTGAACGGCTTCCGCCTGGCTGGCCGTGCCGGTCTTGCGAAAGATGCCCTGGAGATGATTGCGCGCGGTGTTGACCGCCATGCCGGCCTGGGCCGCCGCGCCGGCAAGATTGGCGCAGCGCGCCAGACCCAGGGCCAAATCGGTCTCGCGCCCGGAAAATCCGAACGCAGCGACGAGAAGAGCCGGCGGCGGCGCGGGCGTGGCAGCGAGATCGTAGATGTGAATTGCGGCAGCGAAGCCGCCGCTGGAAAGGAACCGTTCGGTTGCCGGCGCCCGCATCACCCGCAGCACATAGGGCCGCCGGCCGGACGGGCGCGTCACCAGCATGTCGCCGCCCGGCGAGGTCTCCGACGCCGCGCCACGCGCGATGGCGCCGCAGACCAATCGCTGCAGACGCCTGGTCTCGGGTCCGCGCAAGGTCGCGAACTGGCCGCATGAAAAGACAAGCCCGTCACCCGCGGTCAGCACGGCCCGCGCCGCCTCGTTCACGAAGACGGGCGTGCCGTCGCAGCCGATCAGGACGATTCCGTCCGCGCGACGCGCCAGCGCTTCGAGCAGCGCCGTCTGCGTTGCCGCCTGCTGATCGACAAGTTGTGCGAGCGAAATGGCCTGCCGCATGTGCGGCGCGAGGCGGCGAAAGGACTCGATCGCCGCCTCGCAGGCATGACCCTCGGCCTCGGTGCTCAGCAGCGACAGATAGACGGTCGCGCCGCGGGGCAGGTCGATGACCGCTCCCAGCGAATAATTCGCGCTCACGGCGTCGTTGCAGGCACGCACCCGCGGATCGCGGCTCATCTCGTCGATATCGTACAGGATGCCGTCGTAATAGATCGATCCGGGCCGCACGCCCAGGAAGTACGCGAACCGCGGATCGTCGCGGTAGATCTCGGAGGCGTAGAAATCGGTGGCGAACCGCGTCGTGAACGGGTAGGCCACGAAGCCGACGATTTTTTTTTCGGCGTCGTGCATTTGTATGAGCGATGCGCTGGTTCCGAACGCAGCCGAAAATTGGGCCAGGGTCTCGGACCAGGGCGCCTCGCCCAGCGCGGACGCGTAGAGGCGCCCGACCAGACCGTCGTGCACGTCGCGATTCAGCATGAAGGCCCCGCACGCCGCGCGCGAATGTCGCGGCTGCCTACATTAGTTCATATGCACCGGGTGCGATAGCGGCCGCGCGGCGGGCCTCAGCGCCACCTGGGCAAGGCGGCGGCGATCTGCGCCCCGACGGCGAGCTGCGGCTCGGACGGGAGAGCCTTGATCTCCGCCTCCTTGCGGCTGACGCAGGCTTTCACCGCGTCGGCGAGCGATCCGAAATCGGCGGCGGTGCCGACCGAATCGAGCCAGCAATTGTCGAAAAACGTGTAGCGATCGTTGTCGCCGCAGCCGAAGGAGGGACGGTCCGGGCGCCCCGCCGTCAT
>DASWOE010000413.1:0-4150 GCA_036398875.1 Rhizomicrobium sp. | reverse complement strand
AGGCGATGCCGGTCTGGGCGCGGAAATCCTCCAGATCGACGCGCGCATCGGCGACGAAGCCGCCGTCGTCGAGCTTCTGCACCGCCGTCGCGGCCTCGTCATGCTCGTCGGCGATGTCGCCGACGATCTCCTCGATGACGTCCTCGATCGAGATGAGGCCGTCGGTGCCGCCATATTCGTCGATCACCAGCGCCAGATGGATATGCGCCGTCTGCATCTTGAGCAGCAGATCGATGAGCGGCATGGACGGCGGCACGAACAGCAATTCGCGCGTCACCTGCGCGATGGAGCCGCCCTTCCAGCGGAAACTGCCGTCGGGCTGGATTTCGAGCGTGCCCAGGATGTCCTTGATGTGGATCAGGCCGATCGGATCGTCGAGCGTCTCGCGATAGACCGGAAGGCGCGAATGCTGCATGTCGCGGAACAGCGCGAAGAGCTCGGGCAGCGACGTGTCCTCGGCCACCGCGGCGATGTCGGCCCGCGGGATCATGACGTCGCTGACCTTGAGCTCGCCGAATTTGAGCAGATTGGCGAGCATCTTCTGCTCCGCCGCCGACAGCTCGCCATGGCGATCGCTCTCCTCGATCGCCTCTTCGATGCTCTCGCGCATCTGCGCCTGTGCGGCGCCTTCGCCGCGCAGGAGCGAAGCAAGCCGGCGCAGGAGCGAGCCGCCCCGGCCGTCGCCGCCGCCCGCCGCATCGGCCATCACGCGGCCTCGGCGCGGTAGGGGTCGGCGATGCCGAGCCCGGCCAGGATCGCGATCTCCAGCGCTTCCATCGCGCGCGCCTCCTCGTCCCCCTCATGGTCGTGACCCAGAAGGTGCAGCACGCCGTGCACGACGAGATGGGTGGCGTGATCGGCGAAGCGCTTGCCGGCGCCGCGCGCTTCGGCCTGGGTCGTGCCATAGGCCAGCGCCACGTCGCCGAGATAGGAGTCGCCGTTCGCGGCGGCCGGAAAGGACAGCACGTTGGTCGGCTTGTCCTTGCCGCGGAAGTCGCGGTTCAGCGCCTTGAGCTGCGCATCGTCGGTCAGAAGGATGGTCAGCGCGCCCTTGCGCGGCGCCTTGGCCTTTTTCAGCGCGCGCTCGGCCGCCAGCGTCAGGCGGGCGGAGAGGCCGCGGATCTTGCGCCAGCGCGGTTCGGCGAATTCGAGGTGGACGGAAAGGCTCACGGACTGTGCTTCTGCGCCTCTGCCTTATTATAGGCGGCGACGATGCGGGTGACGAGAGCGTGGCGCACCACGTCCTTTTCGGTGAAAGGCGCGACGGCCGCGCCCTCGACGCCCGCGAGGATGCGCAGCGCCTCGTTCAAGCCGTCGGCGCGGCCGCCCGGCAGATCGCTCTGCGACGGATCGCCGGTGACGACCATGCGCGATTCCTCGCCGAGCCGCGTCAGGAACATCTTCATCTGCGCCGGCGTGACGTTCTGCGCCTCGTCCAGGATGACGAAGGCGCGCGTCAGCGTGCGGCCGCGCATGAAGGCCAGCGGCGCGACCTCGATCGTGCCCATCTCCAGCAGCTTGGTGGTGCGCTCGCCGAGCACGTCGAACAGCGCGTCGTAGAGCGGGCGCAGATAAGGATCGATCTTCTCTTTCAGATCGCCGGGCAGGAAGCCGAGCCGTTCCCCCGCCTCCAGGGCCGGGCGCGACAGGATCAGCCGATCGACCTGGCGTTCGTGCAGCAGATGCGCGCCGAAGGCGGCGGCGAGATAGGTCTTGCCGGTTCCGGCCGGGCCGACGCCGAACACCAGGGGATGGGTGCGCATCAGATCGAGATAGGCGGCCTGGGCCGGCGTGCGCGCCCGCGTGACCTTGGACGACGCGGTGCGGATCGCCGGCGAGCCGAAGGAATTGCCGACCAGGGTTGCGGATTTCTCGTTGGCGAAGCGGATTTCGGCATCGACGTCGGAGGCGGTGCAGCTGTCGCCCGCCTCCAGCCGCGCATAGAGCGCGCGCAGGACGGTGGCGGCGCGCTCGCGCATGTCGGCCTCGCCTTCGACGGCGACGAGGTTGCCGCGCGTGGCGATGCGCACGCCAAGCTTCTGTTCCAGGCGGACGAAATTGCGCTCATGCCCGCCGGCCAGCGCCGCCAGGAGGCCGTTGTCGGAGAATTCGAGCGTCGCCTGCTCGCGCGCCGGGCGCTTGGATTTCGCCGCACTCAATGCGCCAGCACCTTTTCGCGCAGGAGCGAGCCCTTCAGGCTGTTGGGATAGACCGCGTCGATGCGGACGGGATGAATCGCGCCGATGCGGCCGGCGGCGCCATCGACATGGACGGATTGGAGATAGGGGCTGCGGCCGACGGCCTGACCGGGATTGCGGCCGGGCTTTTCGAACAGCACGTCCATCACGCGTCCCGTGCAGCCTTGCTTGAACGCCTCCTGCTGTTCGAGCAGCAAGCCGTTCAGGCGCTGCAGGCGCTCGTCCTTCACCGCGTCGGGGACGGGCTTGCGCGCGGCGGCGGCCGGCGTGCCGGGACGCGGGCTGTATTTGAACGAGAAGGCGCCGGCATAGCCGACGTCGCGCACCAGCGCCAGCGTCGCTTCGAAATCCCTGTCGCTCTCGCCGGGAAAGCCGACGATGAAATCCGAGGTCAGGGCGATGTCGGGACGCGCGCGACGGATGCGTTCGACCAGGCGGCGGTAATCGTCGCCGCCGTGCCGGCGGTTCATGGCATCGAGGATCGCGTCGGAGCCCGACTGCACCGGCAGATGCAGATAGGGCATCAAGGCTTCCAGATCGCCATGCGCGGCGATGAGGTCGTCGCCCATGTCGCGCGGATGGCTGGTGGTGTAGCGCAGCCGCGCCAGGCCTTCGATGCGCGCGAGGCGCTGGAGCAGGCGGGCAAGCGACCAGTCGGCGCCGTCCGGTCCTTCGCCGCGATAGGCGTTGACGTTCTGGCCGAGCAGGGTGATCTCGCGCACGCCCTTGGCCACCAGGCGGCGCGCCTCGTCCTCGATCTGCGCCACGGGGCGCGAATATTCCGGCCCGCGGGTATAGGGCACGACGCAGAAGGTGCAGAACTTGTCGCAGCCTTCCTGCACGGTGAGGAAGGCGGTGGCGCCGGGCGCGCAAATCTGCGCCGGCAGCATGTCGAACTTCTCCAGCACCGGAAAATCGGTCTCCAGCGCATGGCCGCCGGCGCGCGCGATCTTGGCGATCATCTCCGGCAGGCGGTGATAGGCCTGCGGCCCGACCACGATATCGACCTGCGGCGCGCGCGCGACGATCTCTTCGCCTTCCGCCTGCGCCACGCAGCCCGCGACCGCGATCATCAGGCCGCGCTCGTCCTTGATCTTCTTGAGGCGGCCGAGTTCGGAATAGACCTTCTCCGCCGCCCTCTCGCGGATGTGGCAGGTGTTGAGGATCACCATGTCGGCGTCTTCCGGCGCGTCGGCTTGCGCATAGCCGAGCGGCGCCAGCAGCTCCGCCATCCGGGCGGAGTCGTAGACGTTCATCTGGCAGCCATAGGTTTTGACGAAGAGCTTCTTCATCTGACTCATTTTACGCGCGCCTTCGGCGCGGCTGGGGCTTTATCAGGTCCGGGGGCGTGGAATTCAAGGTTAAGCCCGGCCCGCCAGGCCTTCGGATTGGCCGATTTGCACGATTTTCCGGGCCCTGGCGGCCAAAGTCTTGCGATCCATCCCGTCCAGGCTCAGAGGCTCATGGAACTGGACCACCACATCCAGCGGGCCCGCCAGCAGCGCTTCCCACATATGTGAGGCCAATTCCATGTCGCCATACCAGGCGAAGCTGGGGCGGTTTTCGCGCCCCATCGGCAAGCCGTGCAGGGCGGTGAAGGCCACCGATACCGGCTGCACCTTCACATGCTGGCCATTGGCCAAAACCGCCTCGGCCGCGCCCAGCAGCGCGCTCTTGAACGGCAAGACGGTGTTGCCGTCATGGCTGGTGCCTTCGGGAAACAGCAGCAGCGTGTCACCGTCCAGGAGCCGGTCACGAATTTCATTGCGGGTTTCGCCGGTGGTGCTGCGGCGCTGGCGTTCCACAAAGACCGTGCGTTGCAACCGCGCCAGGGTGCCAAACAGGGGATAACCGGCGACTTCAGACTTGGAGACAAAAGACAGCGGCGCCGCCGCGGAGAAGATCACGATGTCGGCCCAACTGGTGTGGTTGCCCACCATCAATACGCCTTC
>DASWOE010000412.1:0-2284 GCA_036398875.1 Rhizomicrobium sp. | reverse complement strand
GAGCTTCAGGAACGCCGAGACCGGCGTTTCCAGATCGGAGATGTGACGGGTGTAGAGGACCTGGCTGCGCCCCTGCTCATAGGCGCGCGCAAAGGCGGGAAAATCGGGTTCGATCGCCATCGGCCGCTCACGAACCCGATCCCGAATTGCCGACCGCGCCATCGACGACTTTCTGGTTGACGGTCAGGCCTTCCTTGTCCTCGATCGCCTCGGCCAGCGAGATGATGAGGTTGCCGGCCACGTCGTTCGAGAACTCCCGCGCGCCGCCCAGGAATTCGGCGCTCGCCTCCTGCAGGGGGTGATGGGCGATGCCGCTGACGCGCGCGACGATATAGCCGTCGGCGGCGGGCACGAAGACCGTCCCGCCGGGCGGCGCGTCGAAGATCGCGCGCACCACGGCCGCGGTCATCAGGCCCTTGTTGGTGCGGCGGGTGAGGGCGTCGGTCTTCTGCACCGGCGCGCCCAGCGACGCCGCCACCGGCGCCAGCGAATGGTCCCTATTGGCCAGCGCCGTCAGCGCCGCGGCCTTGGCGCGCAGCTGGACGAGCTTGCGCTCGGCGATCCAGCGTGCCGTCGCCTCGGCGCGCACGGCGTCGAGCGTCCTCAGCTTGGGCGGCGTCACGCCGTCCACCTTGAGCGCGAAATTGTCGCCATTGGGGGTCTGGAACGGGTCGCCGTCTTCGCCGACCTCGGCCTTGAAGATCGCGGCCGTGAGGTCGGGGTTGGCCGGATCGATCGCCTTGCTGCCGTCCGGCGCCAGCCCCTTGGCATCGACCGCCGCGATGCGCCGGAAGGTCATTCCGGCCTTTTGCGCCGCTTCCTCCACGCTGGCGCCGCCGCCGACGGCGTCGGTGAAGGCATTCGCGATGTCGGCCATCTTGGCGAGCGCGAGCTTGCGCTGCACGATCGTCTTGACCTCGTCGCGGCTCTTGCTGCTGCCCGGCGCGATGGCGGCGACGTGCATGATGACCCAGCCGAAGGTGCTCTTGACCGGCGCGCTGATGCCCTGCGCCGGCAGCGCGAACAGCGCCGTGGCGCGCGGCGCATCGAGATCGGCCTGGACGACCTCGCCGAGCTGATAGTCCTTGGCCGCCAGATGGCGCTCCGCCGCCAGCGCCGCGAAGCTCTTGCCGGCGTCGAGCGCGGCCTTGGCGGCCTTGGCTTCCGCTTCGCTCGGAAACTGGATCTGCTCCAGGCCGCGCTTTTCCGGCGTGATGTAGTCGGCCTTGTTCGCGTCGATCTCGTCGGCGACCTGCTTGTCGGTGACGGGGATGGTCTTGGCCACGTCGTCGAGCCGGATCGAGGCCAGGCTGACCGAACGGTATTCCGGCGTGCTGAACGCATCGGGTTGCGTCCTGACATAGGCGGCGAGCACGGCGTCGCCGGGCGGCGCGACGTCGCCGGCCGCGGCGGCCGGCAGCATCACATATTCGGCCGCCCGCAATTCGTTGATGAAGGCGAAGATGGCGCGCGGATAATCGGCCGGCAGTCCGAAGCCGCCCTGCACCGCGCGGATCATCTGGGCCCGCGCGATGTCCAGGCGCGAGCGGGCGATGTATTCGTCCTCGCTATAGCCGTCCTGCTGGATCTGCTGCAGGAACATCTGGTGGTCGAAGGATCCCAGCGGGCCGTTGAACCTGGGCACGGACTGGATTTCCTGCTGGATCCGCGCGTCGCTGGCGGTCAGGCCCAGCCGGCCGGTCTCGATGTCGAGCGCGGTGCGCAGCGCGAGCTGGTCGAGCACCTGCTTGCCGGCCAGCTTGGATTGCTCCGGCGTCAGCACGGCAGCCTGGCGGCGCAGCAGGTTGCGGTATTCGCGCGAGAACGTCTCCACCGGCACCGCGGTCGAACCCAGGATGAAGGCATTGGTCTCGGTCGTGCCGCGGAAGACGTCGGCGATGCCCCACACGACGAAGCTCAGCGCCAGCGCCCCCAGGAAGATCGAGGAGACCCAGGACTTCGTGAACTTGCGCATCTGCTGGAGCATGAAGAAATCCGGGCGGTTGGAAGGGGCTTGGCGGCGAAAAGCGGCGGATGATAGGGAGGGGGTGCGGCAAGGGCAAGGCGCGGCGCATGGGGGATTGGACGGCATTCTTCGCCGCGGAACTGGGCGCCGCGGCGGCGCTCGCGGGGCTCGTCATGGTCGCGATCTCGATCAACCTGAACCGCATCCTGGCCGACCCCGTGCTGCCCGGCCGCGCCGTCGAGACGCTGGCGGCGCCGACCGGCGTGCTGGTGATCTCTTCCTTCGCCCTGGTGCCGCACCAGCCGGCGGCCGTCTTTG
>DASWOE010000411.1:0-8546 GCA_036398875.1 Rhizomicrobium sp. | reverse complement strand
AAGCCGTTCAGGCCGGCGCTCAAAAGAAAGCGCAGCGGAAACCACAGCCACAATCCCGGCGCGAAATAGATCGCGAGCAGCGCGCCGGCCGACAGCAGCAGCGAGCCGCAGAGATAAGGCGCGGTGCCGAAGCGCCGGATCAGGCGCGGCACGTTTGGCGTGACCAGGATGGCGGCGGCGCCGGCGGTCGCGAGATTGAGCCCGTTGACGGTGCCCGGATATCCCTCGCGCTCCAGGATCAGCGACAGCAGCGGCAGCGTCAGCCCGATCCCGATCGCAAAGGCGGCGCAGGTCGATAGGATCGCGACCAGGCTCAGCCGCTGTTCGCGCGCCGCCAGCGTCGTCACAGATGCGCCACCGCGGTCTTGCCGCGCCTGAAGCGGAAGAACGGCACCGGCCGGTCGTGCTCGCCGGCCAGCCGCGCCTCCACTTCGCCCAGCACCGTCCGGGTGATGTTGGGCAGATCGAGCGCGCGCGCCTCGGCCAGCGTCAGCCAGGCCGGGACGAGCAATTCCTCGTTCTGCGAGACGTCGATCTCGCGTGCGATGGCGCCCGCATCCGCCAGGAAGAATCGCGCGTCGAAGCGGCGGGTGCGGCCGGGCGGCGTGATGGCGCGCGCGATCAGTTCGAGCCCGTCCAGCCGCGGCACCACCTTGTGCGCGAAGAATTTGGCCCAGGCCGATGCGCGGGTGCGCGGCACGGTGTCGGCGGGCTCGCCGATCAGGATGCCGGTCTCCTCGAAGGTCTCCCGGATCGCCGCCAACGCCAGGGCGCGCGCACGTATCGGCCCGACGCCCAGGCTCGCGCGCGCCGCCACCTCCGGTCGCAGCTCGCTTGCCACGCGCAGGCGCATGTCGCCCGGATCGACGCGTCCGCCGGGGAAGACGTATTTGTTCGCCATGAACGCCATGTCGCCGTGGCGGCGGCCCATCAGCACGCGCGCGCCGTCCGCGCCGCGCCGCACCAGCACCAGCGTCGCGGCGTCTTTCGGGCGCAGGCGCGAATCGGTCACGCGCTGCTGATCGGAATCGAAGATGGTCATGGACAACTCTATGTCATGGCCCGCGAAAGCGGGCCACCCAGGCGATCGTAACCCGGGGATGGAGAAAATTCGCGCGGTGTTCTTCGCAAGCCTGCAATTCGCGTGCAGGACCCGACCGGATGGCCCCCATTCGCGGGCCATGACAGTTATGGTTCTACCGCCGCCGGCGGTTCTTCGCGTTCTCTTTTGCAAATCGCGGCTTGTGCCCGCGCGGCGCGCTTGACCCGTCGGCAAGATCGAAGCGCAGTCCGCCGGTCAGCGGCGCCGCCTCCGCCAGCCGCACCGCCACGGTGTCGCCGAGCTTATAGGCCGTGCGCGTGCGCTCGCCGACCAGGGCATGCGCCTTCTCGTCATGCTTGAAGAACTCCCCGCCCAGCGCGCGCACCGGCAACAGGCCCTCCGCGCCGCTGTCGGCCAGCCGCACGAACAGCCCGAAGCGCGTCACGCCGGTGATGCGCGCGTCGAACTGCGCGCCGACGCGGTCCTGCATGAAGGCCGCGACATAGCGGTCGGTGGAGTCGCGCTCGGCCGCCATGGCGCGCCGCTCGGTCATCGAGATGTGCGCGGCGGTCTCGCCCAGGACCCGCGCCTCGCGTTCGCTCAGCCCGTCGTCGCCGAAGCCGTGCGCCTTCACCAGCGCGCGGTGCACGATCAGGTCCGCATAGCGCCGGATCGGCGAGGTGAAATGGGCATAGCGCGCCAGGTTCAGTCCGAAATGGCCGACATTGTCGGGCGCATAGATCGCCTGCGCCTGGGTGCGCAGCACGACGTCGTTCATCACCGCCTCATGCGCGCCGCCCTTGGCCTGGGAGAGGATGCGGTTGAACACGCCGGGTTTCATCACCTGCCCCTTGGCGAACGGGATGCCGATGGTGCGCAGGAAATCGGAGAAGCCGAGAAGCTTCTCCTGCGACGGCTGCTCGTGGACGCGGTAGATCAAGGGCGTGCGCTTCTGTTCCAGCGCCTCGGCCGCGGCGACGTTGGCGAGCACCATGAACTCCTCGATGAGCTTCATCGATTCCAGCCGTTCGCGGAAGGCGATGGAGGCGACGCGGCCGTCCGGGCCCAGCACGATGCGCCGTTCCGGCAGGTCGAGATCGAGCGGATCGCGCGCCTTGCGCTCCTGCATGAGCACCTGATAGCAGGCCCATACGTCTTTCAGCGTCGCCTTCGCCGCCGCGCTCATCGCCGCGTCCGGCTTGCCGTCGAAGGCGAGTTGCGCCTGGCGGTAGGTCAGCCGCGCCGCCGAGCGCATGATGCCGCGGAGGAATTCGTGCCGCCGCTTCTTGCCGTGTTTGTCGAACACCATGCGCACCGCCAGGCAGGCGCGATCGACGCCCTCCTTCAGCGAGCACAGATCGGCCGACAGCGCTTCGGGCAGCATCGGCACCACGCGGTCGGGGAAATAGGCGGAATTGCCGCGCTTATAGGCCTCGCGGTCCAGCGCCGATCCCGGCGTCACGTAATGGGCGACGTCGGCGATGGCGACCAGCGCGACATGGCCGCCCTCGTTGCGCGGATCGCTATCGGGGCCCGCCCACACCGCGTCGTCATGGTCGCGCGCGTCCTCCGGATCGATGGTCACGAGCGGAATGGATCGCAGGTCGGTGCGGCCGCGCGGATCGGCCGGCTTGGCGCTCTGCGCCTGTTCGAGAACCTCTTTCGGGAAATCGGTCGGGATGCCGTGCGCATGGATCGCGATCAGGCTCACCGTGCGCGGCGCGTTCATGCTGCCCAGCCGCTCGATCACGCGCGCCCGCGCAAAGCCGGACGTGCGGCCGGCCAGCGGCTCGGCCAGCACCAGTTCATTGTGTTCGGCGCCGCCGCGGTCGCGCGCCTCGACGGCGAACTCGGTGCGGCTCTTGCGGTCGATCGGCGCGATCCGCAGTCCTTCGGGCCGCACATGCAGCACGCCCAGCACGTTGTGCGCGCTGGCGCCCAGCCGCTTGATGACGCGCGCCTCATAGCCGTGCTCGGCGCGTTCCAGCCGCGCCAGCACGCGCTCGCCGGAGCCCAAGGCCGGACCTTTGTCGTCGCGCGACGGCACGACATAGATCGTCGGCGGCGCGTCGTCCGACTCCCATTTCTGCGGCCGCGCCAGAAGTTCGCCGTCGGCGTCCTGGCCGGCGATCTCCAGCACCGCGACCTCGGGCAGGGCGCCCGGCGCGGCATAGCCCTTGCGGCGATTGCCTGCGATGGCGCCTTCGCCTTCCAGCTCTTTCAAGAGGCGCTTGAGGGCGATGCGGTCGGAGCCTTTGAGGCCCAGCAGGCGCGACAGGTCGCGCTTGGTCGCGTGCGGCTGCTCCTCCAGCAGCGCGAGCACGCGCGCCTTGTCGAGACGAGGCGCGTTCGCGGACTGTGTCTTCTTCGCCAAGGTCTACTCGCCGGCCACCGGTTCGGGCTTCTTCTTCGGCGCGGCTGCGGGCTTCTCGGCCTTGGGTTCGGCCTTCGTCTTTTTGGCCGCCTTTTTCGGCTTCGCGTCGGCCTTCGGCCGGGACGCGGGCCTCTTCTTCTTGCCGCCGCCCTTGCCGGCGCGGTCGGCGATCAGGGCGAGCGCCTGCTCCAGCGTGATCGCCTCGGCATTGTCGGCATCGGGCACGGTCGCATTGGTCGCGCCGTCGGTGACGTAGGGCCCATAGCGGCCTTTCATCAATTTGATCTCCGTGCCCGACGCGTCTTTGCCCAGTTCCTTCAGCGCCTGCGGTCCGCGGCGGTTGCGCGGATTGGCCTTCTTCTCGGCGATGAGATCGACGGCGCGGTTGAGCCCGACGGTGAACACGTCCTCCGCCGTCTCCAGAGAGGCATAGGTGCCGTCATGCGCCACATAGGGCCCGAAGCGCCCGAAATTCGCGGTGATCGGCTTTTGGGTCTCCGGATGCAGTCCGACCTCGCGCGGCAGCGCCAGCAGCTTCAGCGCATAGGCGAGATCGACGGCCGCGACATCGGCGTCCTTCGGGATGCCCGAGCGCTTGGGCTCCTTGCCCTCGCCGCGCTGGACATAGGGTCCGAAGCGGCCGCTGCGCAGCGTGACCTTCTCGCCGCTCTGCGGATCCAGGCCGAGCTCGCGCGGCTGCGCCGCCGCGGCCGCCTCGTTGCTCTGGCCGAGCTGGCGGGTGAAGCGGCACTCCGGATAGTTCGAGCAGCCGACGAAGGCGCCGAAGCGTCCGAGCTTCAGGCTGAGCTCGCCCTTGCCGCAACTGGGACAGACGCGCGGGTTCGATCCGTCCGCATTGGGCGGGAAGATATGCGGCCCCAGGACGTCGTTCATCGTGTCGATGACGTGACTGATCTTGAGGTCCTTGGTGCCGCCGACGGCGGCCGAGAAGTCGCGCCAGAAATCGCGCAGCAGCTGCTTCCAGTTCAGCGCCCCGGCCGAGACCTCGTCGAGCTGCTCCTCCAGGTCGGCGGTGAAGCCGTATTCGACATAGCGCGGGAAATACTGCTCCAGGAACACGGTGACCAGCCGGCCCTTGTCGTCGGGCACGAAGCGGCCGCGGTCCATGCGCACATAGTTGCGGTCGCGCAGCACCGACAGGATCGTCGCATAGGTCGATGGCCGCCCGATGCCGAGCTCTTCCAGCTTGCGCACCAGGCTGGCTTCCGAATAGCGCGGCGGCGGCTCGGTGAAATGCTGCGCCGGGGTGACGTTCTCGACTTTCGCGTCTTCGCCGGCCGCGACCTTGGGCAGGCGCGAGCCGTCTTCATCGTCTTCCTCGTCCTTGCCCTCCTGATAGAGCGTCAGGAAGCCGTCGAACAGCGTCACGGTGCCGGTGGCGCGCAGCACGATCTTCTTGTCGGCGCTCGCCACGTCCACCGTGGTGCGCTCCAGCTCCGCGCTCTCCATCTGGCTCGCGATGGCGCGCTTCCAGATCAGCTCGTAGAGCCGCGCCGCGTCGGCATCGAGATAGCGGCTGACCTCTTCCGGGGTGCGCTCGAACAGGGTCGGGCGGATGGCCTCGTGCGCTTCCTGCGCGTTCTTGGCCTTGGAGGTATAGACGCGCGGGCTGCCGGGCAGGTAGCGCGAGCCGTATTTCGAGCCGATGACGCTGCGCGCTTCCGCGACCGCCTCGGGCACCATGACGATGCCGTCGGTGCGCATATAGGTGATGAGGCCGACCGTGTCGCCGCCGATATCGACGCCCTCATAGAGTCCCTGGGCGATCTGCATCGTCCGCTTGGCGCCGAAACCGAGCTTGCGCGAGGCCTCCTGCTGCAGCGTCGAGGTGATGAAGGGCGGGGCGGGGTGGCGCTTGACCGGCTTGCTCTCGACGCTGGCGACGGCGAAGCGTTGCGCCTCGATCGCGGCCACCGCGGCTTTCGCCTGCGCCTCGTCCTTCAGCGACAGTCTTTCGACCTTTTCGCCGTCCAGCTGGATCAGCCGCGCCTTGAAGGCGCCGTTCGGCACCGCGACGTCGGCCTCGATGCTCCAATATTCCTGGGCCCGGAACGCCTCGATCTCGATCTCGCGATCGACCACGAGCCGCAGCGCGACCGACTGCACCCGTCCGGCCGAGCGCGCGCCGGGCAGCTTGCGCCACAGCACCGGCGACAGGGTGAAGCCGACCAGATAGTCCAGCGCGCGCCGCGCCATATAGGCATCGACCAGCTCGTCATTGATCTGGCGGGGATGGGCGATGGCTTCCAGGATCGCCGATTTGGTCACGGCGTTGAAGGCGACGCGCTCGATCTTGGCGTGGCCGAGCGCCTTCTTCTGCTTCAGAACCTCCAGCACGTGCCAGGAGATCGCCTCGCCCTCCCGGTCCGGGTCGGTGGCCAGGATCAGCTTGTCGGCGCCCTTGACCGCGTCGGCGATGTCCTTGATCCGCTTGGCGGCCCGGTCATCGACCTCCCAGATCATGGAGAAGTCGTCGTCCGGCTTGACCGAACCGTCCTTGGAGGGGAGGTCGCGGATATGCCCGAAGCTGGCCAGGACCTTGTAGCCCGAACCCAGATACTTGTTGATCGACTTTACCTTGCCGGGCGACTCGACGACGACGACGTTCATGTGGACGAGGGTACTTTGCGCTATGGCCGGGCTTCATTTAGCGCCGGACCGTGAAATTCGTGCCAAATCGGGGGTCGGCCTCGAAAGGCGGCCGGACACTGCTAGGAGGAAACGACGGGTGTCAACGGGTCGCCCCGAGCCCCCGATAAACCTGTAGTTGCGATTTGTAGGAATTATCCGCGAATTTGTAACCTTAAGTTGCAATCCGATTTGAAAGTTTCTAGCCTGACCGGGTCAGCGTGGTGCGTGGTTCCATGACCTCCTATGCGCGCGGCGGCGGTCTTCCTCCCTGGCCGCCTCTGCCCCCGATATCGCCGCAGGAATCCGCGCGTTACACCCGCGAGATGCTTGAATCGCTTCGGAAAATTGCGACGGGCCAGAACCAGAGCCTGCTCGCCCATCTGCTGGGGCTGGCCGCCGCCGAGGCCAAGCATCTGGGCGATCAGGCCCAGGACACCTGATTGCCGGGCAGGCGGGCGAGCCGCCCGGCCAGTTCCAGCTCCAGCAAAATTGTCAGGACGACCCCGGCCGGCGCTCCGCAAAGCCGCACCAATTCGTCCACCGCGACCGGCGCGGGGCCCAGCGCCTCCTCGACCTTGGCCCGGATTCGGTCGGCCTGGGCCTCGTCCGCCTCGGCCGGCGGCGGCGCATGCGGGTGCTCCGGCTCCCGGAAATCGCGGCCCAGGATCGGCCGCAGGACGGCCAGGACATCCTCGGCCACCTCGACCAATGTCGCACCTTCGCGCAGCAACCTGTTGGTGCCCTTGGCCCGCGGGTCCAGCGGCGAGCCGGGCACGGCGAAGATCTCGCGGCCCTGGTCCAGCGCGAAGCGCGCGGTGATGAGCGAACCGGAGCCCTCGGCCGCCTCCACCACGACGACGCCGCGCGCCAGGCCGGAGATGATCCTGTTGCGGCGCGGGAAGTGCCGCGCCTGCGGCGTCTGGCCGAGCGGCATCTCCGACACGATGCAGCCTTGGGCCGCGATCGCCGCGTACAGCCCGGCGTTCTCCGGCGGATAGATATTGTCGATGCCCCCCGCCACCACGGCGCAAGTGCCTTTTTCCAGCGCGCCCTCATGCGCCGCCGCGTCGATCCCGCGCGCCAGGCCCGACACCACTACCAGTCCTGCCCGCGACAGGTCCCGCGCCAGCATCGCCGCCAGCTTGCGCCCCAGCGCCGAGGCATTGCGGGCGCCGACCACGGCAATCGCCTCGCGCGTCAGAAGCGTGGCATGACCCAGCACCGAGATCAGCGGCGGGGGCGGTTCGGCCGCGGCCAGCCCGCGCGGATAGTCCGGCTCCCCGCTTGCGATCATGCGGCCGCCAAGCGCGTGCAGCGCCGCCAGCTCGCGCGCCGCCGCGTCGTCGCCGGGGATGCGCAGGCTCTCGCCGCCGCCGCGCCGCGCCAGCCGCGGCAATTCCTTCAGCGCGGCGCCCGCGCTGCCGAAGCGCGCGAGAAGCTGGGCGAAGGTCACCGGCCCGACATTCTGGCTGCGCGCCAGCCTGAGCCAGGCGCGGCGCTCCGCGTCGGAAAGGGTGCTCACGCGGGCTTGCTTTTGCCGACCCGCGGCTCCTCGCCGTGCAACAGGCGGCGGATATTGTCCCGATGCGCGACGAAGACGAGCACCGCGAGCAGCCCGGCCAGGACCGCCTCATGCGCCCGGTGGAACAGGGCCATGTAGAGCGGCGTGGCGACGGCGGCGGCCAGCGCGGAGAGCGACGAGATGCGGAACGCGGCCAGCACCAGGATCCAGGTCGCCAGGCCGAGCAGGGCGACCGGCCAATGGAGCGCCAGCAGAATGCCGAGCGACACGGCGATGCCTTTGCCCCCCTTGAAGCCCAGCCAGACCGGGAAGAGATGGCCGAGGAACGCGGCCAGCGCGGCGAACAATCCGGCATCGCCGCCGCACAGTGCGCGCGCGATCAGCACCGGCGCCGCGCCCTTCAGCGCGTCGAACAGCAAGGTCAGCGCCGCCGCCGCGTAATTGCCGGTGCGCAGCACATTGGTCGCGCCGATGCTGCCCGATCCGATCTTGCGCACGTCGCCCGCGCCGAAGGCATGGGCGAACAGAAGTCCGAACGGGATCGAGCCCAGCAGATAGCCCAGCACGAACGCAAGGATCGCGTTGGTCGGCGTGACGGAAAGATCCGGCGGGAGCATGGGCGACGTTCGAAATGGCGAACGCGAGGCTAGCGCAGTTTTTCGACAAAAGCACCGCCGTCGTCCCCGGCGAGCGCGGCTATTTCTTCCGCTCGAACACGCATTCGCCGCCGACGAAGGTCTTCACCGCCCGGCCGTGGAAGCGCCGGCCGTTGAACGGCGTGTTGTGGGCGCGCGAGCGCAGCTCCGTCTCGCGCAGCATGAACGGCTCGTCGATATCGATCAGCGCCAGATCGGCCGGCGCGCCCTTGGCCAGCGTGCCCCCGTTCAATCCCAATATCTTCGCCGGCGTCGCCGTGAGCGCCTTCAGCACATGCGAAAGATGCGCCCGTCCATCAT
>DASWOE010000410.1:0-2757 GCA_036398875.1 Rhizomicrobium sp. | reverse complement strand
GTGCGGCCGCACAAGCAGGCCCCCGGCGCGGCGGCGAAGAACTTCTGCGGCATCTGCTATTACCGCGACACCTGCTCGGGCGGCTGCACCTGGACGGCGGATTCGCTGACCGGCAACGGTCTCGACAATCCCTTCTGCCACTACCGCGCGCTCCGGCTTGCGAGCCACGGCCTGCGCGAGCGCATCGCGAAAATCGAAGACGCGCCGGACCTGTCGTTCGGGGTCGGCCGCTTCGCGATCCTGTGCCAGAACGCCGACGGTTCGCCCGCGCGCGCGGAGGCCTGGCGCGCGCTGGCCGCGAGCGAAGCCTCCAAGCGCGCCGGCGGCGGCGCGGGCGACATGGTGATCTGCGGGGCGTGCGGGCAATTCGTCTATGGGAGCGAACCCGTCTGCCCGCATTGCGCCGCGCCGGTCGCGCCGGCGCTGCGCGAGGAGCAGTTATCGGCGCTGCGCGCCCGCCGCGCCATGAGCGATCTGCGCGAACGGCTCAACCAGATCGGCGTCGCCGTCGATTGACGCCGCGCGTCAATCCCTGAGTTCGAACGCCGCCAGGGTGATCCACTCGACCGCGATCTCGGCGCGCAGGCGGAAGCGCCGGTCGGTCCGCAGCCGGTCGCGCAGCGTGGAGACCGTGACGATGACCGGCCGGTGGGCCCGCGCATAGTCCAGAAGCCGGGCGCGAAGACGCCGATGGGCGGTCGGATAGAACGGGTTCATCACGATCAGCGCCCCGGCCTTGGGCCAGGGCAGTTTCAGCGCGTTGCCCTGCACCACCGTGACCGCGTCCGGCGCCAGCCGTGCCGCGGCCCGCCGCGCCATCGCCGCGCGATATTCCACGATCTCCAGTCCCGTCGCGTGCCGCGCGCCGCTCAAGGCCGCGCACAGCAGCACCCGCCCGCGGCCGCAGCCGACATCGAGCAGCGTCATGTCGCGGCGCGGCAAAAGCTGCAGGCAGGCGCGCACGACGCGATAGTCGGGCGGGTCTTCGTCGAATTTGTGCTGCCCCAGCCGGCGCAGCATCGAGGACAGGGGCTCGTCCGGCACCGGATTGTCGGCGCCGTACAGGCGGCGCTCCAGCGCGTCGTCGGCAAGGTCGATCGCGCCGCCCAGATGGCGGTCCAGGTCGCGGCGCAGGGCGTGCCCGCGCGCTGCTGCGGTTGCGAAGCGGGCTGCCATGCTGTTCAGTATTGTCCGGTTGTCGGGTCCGCGCGTCATGAACTCGGTACAATATTCGAAATATAATATCTTATTGTTACCTCGTCACCGATTGTAAATCTGCGCGAATACTGGCAGCCTTCCTTTGCGTTCCGTTCGGAGAATAGACATGGTCACGCCATACGGGCCGGCGATCCAGCAGGCGGTCGCCTCGGGCAATCTGCGCTCCATGAAGGCCGTCGCCGAGGCGGCGGAGAAGCACCTCGCCAAATATGGCGATGTGCGCACGGCGCTCGCGGTGCTCAAGCAGGAGATCGCCAAGGCCGAAGCTGCGAAGTAGCCGCCATGCGAGGCGGCGTGTCGTTGCGTTCCGCGTAGTCGGACGACAAAGGGACGTCCCATCGAACTCGGACAGGAGCTGAGCATGACGATACTGGCATACGGGCCCGCCATCCATCAGGCCGTCGCCTCGGGCAATCTCAAGAACATGAAGGCGGTCGCCAAGGCGGCGGAAAAGCACCTCACCGAATATGGCGACGTGCGCACCGCGCTGGAGCTTTTGCGGGTCGAAATCGCCAAGCTCGAACACGGGAAGAAATAGTCGCCATCGTGGTTGCGCGCTGGCGAACGGCCGAAGACGTCAAGCGGCGCACGCCCCGGCACGCCGTGTGGGAATTCACGCTGTCGTGCAATCTGAAGTGCCGTCATTGCGGCTCGCGCGCCGGCGCGCCGCGCCGGGACGAGCTCACCACGGCCGAGGCGGTCGCGCTCGTGGATTCGTTGGCCGAAGCCGGCGTGCGCGAGATCACGCTGATCGGCGGCGAGGCCTATCTGCGCCGCGACTGGCTGGAGATCATCGCCGCCATCCGCCGCCACGACATCTATTGCGACATCCAGACCGGCGGGCGCGCGCTGACCGCGGAGAAGCTCGCGGCGGCGGCGAAGGCCGGCCTCGACGGGATCGGCGTGTCGATCGACGGGCCGCTGGCGATCCATGACGAAATCCGCGGCGTGCCGGGATCGTTCGCCCAGGCGCTGTCGGTGGTGCGCAATGCCAGGGCGCTGGGCCTCGCGGTCAGCGCCAATTCCCAGGTCAACGCGCTCACGCACAAGGCGCTGGACGCGACGTTCGACATCCTGTCCGCCGTGGGCGTCACCCATTGGCAGCCGATGCTGACCGTGCCGATGGGCAATGCGGTGGAAAACGAGCACCTGCTGCTGCAGCCGCACGAGCTGCTCGATGTCATCCCGCGCCTGGGCGCGCTGTGCCGGCGGGCGCGGGCCCAGGGCATGGTCGTCACCGCCTCGAACACGATCGGCTATTTCGGCCCCTATGAGCATCTCTTCCGCGGCCTGGCCCATGCCGAGCGCCATTGGAAGGGCTGCGAGGCCGCCGCCACGGGCATCGGCATCGAGGCCGACGGCACGATCAAGGGCTGTCCGTCCCTGGAGACGCGCAAATTCTCCTTCGGCCATGTGCGGGAAAATTCGTTCCGCGACATCTGGCAGGGCACCGAGCCGGTGCGGCTGCGCAAATCCGGCGCGCCGCGAGGCCCGCGCAATTTCTGCAACCTCTGCTATTACCGCGACACCTGCGCCAGC
>DASWOE010000409.1:0-9076 GCA_036398875.1 Rhizomicrobium sp. | reverse complement strand
GTCTGCAGCTGACCCTCGACATAGACCTTGGAGCCCTTGCGCAGGTACTTCTCCGCCACCTCGGCCAGATTCTTGTTGAAGATCACGACACGGTGCCACTCGGTCTTTTCCTTGCGCTCGCCGGAGGACTTGTCGCGCCAGTTTTCGGAGGTGGCGAGCGACAAATTCACGACCGGATCGCCGCTCTGCATGCGGCGCACTTCCGGATCCTTGCCGAGATTGCCGACCAGAATGACCTTGTTGACACTGCCCGCCATGACTTTCTCCTTCTCTAGCTTTCTTAGCTTGTCCGTCCGCGGCGAACCTAGGCCGCGGCGCCATCGAGAACCATCGCCGCATGCCCAGGCACCTGTGCACATCTTAGTTCATGATTTGTTCCATTGGCAAGCGGCAGCCGAACCGTGCGGCGCCGGCAAAATCATGTTAGCGCAAATGCCAGGCGGCGCATGCGCGGCGCAATCCGGAAAATCCTGGCGACGATGGTCCTAGATCGACGACATTTCACAGCCGCCCTCCTTGCGGCCCCGGCCGTTCTGCGCGCGGCACGGTCGGCGCCCCTGCCGCCATTGCCGAATATTGCGCCGGAGGATGCCGCGTTCGCGCTTCCCGGGACCTCGCTCTACGACAGCACCCTGTCCGCCTACAATCGGCGCACCGAACTCAGTCCGGCACTGCGGATCCTGCCCAGGAACGGGCGCGGCATGCGCCAGGCGATTTCCTGGGTGCGCGAGAACGGTTTGCCTTTCGCGCTGCGCAGCGGCGGCCATTGTTTCGAGGGATTCTCGCAAAGCACCGGCGTGGTGATCGATGCGCGATCGATGCGTTCGATTTCGCTGGACACCGCGACGAACATCCTTTCGGTCGGTGCCGGCGCCACGCTCGGCGACATCTACCGCCATGTCGGCGCCCGGGGCTACGCGTTTCCCGGCGGCTCATGCCCGACCGTGGGCGTCGCCGGACACACGATGGGCGGCGGCTTCGGACTGATTGCGCGCGAGCGGGGACTGGCCTGCGACAGCCTGGCAGCGGTGGATCTCGTCGGCGCCGATGGGCAGCCGCTGCGCGCGGATGCCGGCCAGAACTCCGATCTCTTCTGGGCCTGCCGGGGCGGCGGCGGAGGCACCTTCGGCGCGGCGACCGCGCTGCATTTCGCCGTCCGGCCGATCGGTCCCATCACGGTCTATGCCGTCACCTGGACGCTCGATCCAAAGGCCGCGGCCGCCCTGTTCGCCGCCTGGCAGGACTGGGCGCCGCGCGCGCCCGACGCGATCACCGGCATATTCAAGCTTCACAAGCGCGGCGACGGCCGCATCGGGATGCACGCGGCCGGCCAATCGACGGGATCGGAGGAGGAGCTGCGCCGACAGCTGTCCGCCCTGACCCGCACGATCCGGCCGGACGGCGCACCGGCGGCGTACAGGATGAGCTTTCTGGAAGCGGTCAACCATTTCTCCGGCGGCTGGCGCTACGAGTCGAACTACTCCAAGGGCAAGTCCGACTACATCACCCGTCCGCTGGACATGGCCGGGATCGAGGCGCTGATCGGCGGCATCGCGGCGCTGCCGGCAAACGAGGTGATCGCGATCTGCGACGCCTATGGCGGCGCCGTGAACCGCATGGATGACGACCGGACGGCCTTTGCCTATCGCGCCGGAACGGAGTTCTGCATCCAGTACTACACCAGCTGGCAGAGCGCCGCGGCGGGGCGGCGCCGGCTGGCGGATATCCGGCGCCTTTACGACGCCATGCGCCCCTGGTCCGGAGGCGCCTATGTGAACTATTGCGACCTCGACCTGACGGATTGGCGGCAGGCCTATTGGCGGCAGAACCTGCCGCGCCTCCAGGCAATCAAGGCCAAGGCCGATCCGGACAATGTCTTCCGCCACGCGCAAAGCGTGCGTTGACGGCTGCTGCCATGATCTTGCACGACCCGCGGTGGACTATCGCATCGTTGTTCTTATTATGTTCCGGGCGATTCCCTTGTGCATTGCGGGTTCCATCACCATCTGGGATCGGCCGGAAGCATGGCCAGGCAACTCCCCCGGGATCGTGACAAACATGCGGTTGCGGGTGCGAAGCCCGGCCGCCAGAGTGCGCGTTTCGACCGACTGAAAGACCGATGCTGAAGAACATCTCCATCCGCGGGGCCCGCGAACACAATCTCAAAAACGTCGATGTCGAGATTCCGCGCGACACGCTGACGGTGCTGACGGGCCTTTCCGGCTCGGGCAAGTCTTCGCTCGCCTTCGACACGATCTATGCCGAGGGCCAGCGCCGCTATGTCGAGTCGCTGTCGGCCTATGCGCGGCAGTTTCTGGAGCTGATGCAGAAGCCGGACGTCGATCACATCGAGGGCCTGTCGCCGGCCATCTCGATCGAGCAGAAGACGACCTCGCGCAATCCGCGTTCCACCGTCGGCACGGTCACCGAGATTTACGACTATCTGCGCCTGCTGTTCGCGCGCGTCGGCGTGCCCTATTCGCCGGCGACCGGACTTCCGATCGAGAGCCAGACCGTCAGCCAGATGGCCGACCGGATCCTGGCGCTTCCGGAGGGCACGCGGCTCTATCTGCTGGCGCCGATGGTGCGCGGCCGCAAGGGCGAGTACCGCAAGGAATTCGCCGAGCTGCAGAAGAAGGGCTTCCAGCGCGTCAAGGTCGACGGCAAGTATTACGAGATCGGCGCCGTGCCGGCGCTCGACAAGAAGCTGAAGCACGACATCGAGGTCGTGGTCGATCGCATCGCGGTGAAAAAGGACCTGGGCAACCGGCTGCCCGATTCCATCGAGACCGCGCTCGGCATCGCGGACGGGCTGGTCATCGCCGAATTCGCCGACGAAAAGGAGAAGGACGGCGCGCCCCGGCAACTCCTGATGTCGTCGAAATTCGCGTGTCCGGTTTCCGGATTCACGATTCCCGAGATCGAACCGCGGCTGTTCTCGTTCAACAACCCGCATGGCGCCTGCCCGGTTTGCGACGGCCTTGGGACGCAGCTTTATTTCGACCCGGCGCTGATCGTGCCGGACGGCGCGCTGACCTTGCGCAAGGGCGCCATCGCGCCGTGGTCGAAGGGATCCTCGCCCTACTATCTGCAGACGCTCGAAGCGTTGGCCAAGCATTACAAATTCTCGCTCAACGAGGCATGGGACGACCTGCCGAAGAAGGCCCGGGATATCATCCTGCACGGCTCGGGCGAGGACGAGATCAAATTCATCTACGACGATGGGCTGAGGCGCTACGAAACCAAGAAGTCGTTCGAAGGCGTCATTCCGAACATGCAGCGCCGCTTCAAGGAGACGGATTCGGCCTGGGTGCGCGAGGAGTTCGAGCGCTATCAGGACACGAGCCCCTGCGACGCCTGCAAGGGCTATCGCCTGAAGCCCGAGGCGCTCGCGGTGAAAATCGGCGGCAAGCACATCTCGGAAGTGTGCGAGCAGTCGATCCGGCTTGCCGACGAATGGTTTCGCGACATCGACAGGAAGCTGAACAAGCAGCAGAACGAGATCGCGGCGCGCATCCTGAAGGAGATCCGGGCGCGGCTGAAATTCCTCAACAATGTCGGGCTCGATTATCTCACCCTGGCGCGCGCCTCGGGCACGCTGTCGGGCGGCGAAAGCCAGCGCATCCGCCTGGCATCGCAGATCGGCTCGGGCCTGACCGGCGTGCTCTATGTGCTCGACGAGCCGTCCATCGGCCTGCACCAGCGCGACAACGAGAAACTGCTCGAATCGCTCAAGGGCCTGCGCGACATGGGCAACACGGTCATCGTGGTCGAGCACGACGAGGAGGCGATCCGCACCGCCGATCACGTCATCGACATGGGGCCGGGCGCGGGCATCCATGGCGGCGAGATCGTGGCCGAGGGCACCCCGGCCGACATCATGGCCAATCCCAACAGCCTCACCGGCAAATACCTCACGGGACTGGAGCAGATCGCGGTGCCGGCGACGCGGCGCAAGGCGGCGCACAATCGCTGGCTGAAGGTCGTCGGCGCCAAGGGCAACAACCTGAAGAACGTCACCGCCTCCATTCCGCTGGGCACGCTCACCTGCATCACGGGTGTCAGCGGCGGCGGCAAGTCGACGCTCACCATCGAGACCCTCTACAAGGCCGCCTCGCGCAGGCTGAACCAGGGCCGCGAGCATCCGGCGCCGCACGACCGGATCGAGGGACTGGAATATCTCGACAAGGTCATCGACATTGACCAGAGCCCGATCGGGCGCACGCCGCGCTCCAACCCGGCGACCTATACCGGCGCCTTCACGCCGATCCGCGACTGGTTCACCGAGCTTCCCGAGTCCAAGGCGCGCGGCTACCAGCCGGGGCGGTTCTCGTTCAACGTGAAAGGCGGGCGCTGCGAGGCGTGCCAGGGCGACGGCGTCATCAAGATCGAGATGCACTTCCTGCCCGATGTCTACGTGCAATGCGACGTCTGCAAGGGCAAGCGCTACAACCGCGAAACCCTGGAAGTGAAATTCCGCGACAAGTCGATCGCCGACGTGCTCGACATGACGGTGGAAGCCGCCGCCGATCTCTTCAAGGCGGTACCCTCGATCCGCGAGAAGATGGACACGCTGACGCGCGTCGGCCTGGGCTACATTTCGGTCGGCCAGCAGGCGACGACGCTGTCGGGCGGCGAGGCACAGCGCGTGAAGCTGTCCAAGGAGTTGTCGCGCCGCGCGACCGGGCGCACGCTCTACATCCTCGACGAGCCGACCACGGGCCTGCACTTCCACGACGTGAAGAAGCTGCTCGAAGTGCTGCACGAGCTGGTCGATAACGGCAACACGGTGGTGGTGATCGAACACAATCTGGAGGTCATCAAGACCGCCGACTGGATCATCGATCTGGGGCCGGAAGGCGGCGACGGCGGCGGCGAGCTGATCGCGAGCGGCACGCCGGAAGACGTGGCCAAGGTGGCGCGGTCCTATACGGGCCAATACCTGAAGCCGCTGCTCAAGACCAAAGCGCCGGAAAAGGCCCCGGCGAAGAAGCTGAAGGCTGCTGAGTGAGCGGCCCGAGTCCGGGTCGCAAATCCGCAGCCGTCTATGCCTGGATCGGCATAAGTTCGCAGAGGCGGTCCCTCAGCGGCGGGTAGTACTCCAGCAGCCGCGCGATGCGGCCGAGTTGGGGCGGCGTGAAGCGCGCCGTGCCGCGCCCCTCCTCGCCTCTGTTGAAGCGCGTTTCCGAGGGATTGCGTCCGGCCGCCGCGACCGCGAGTTCGCACATCTCTTCGGCGCGCGGCAGGCCGGAATGTTCCAGCACGGCGCATAGCACGGCGACCGGATCGCGTCTGAGATCGGCATATCGCAGCGCCAAAACCCGCTGCGGCGCCTCCGCCGCATAGGCGAGCCATGTCGCATAATAGCTCGCATACCAGGGCATGACGGTATCGATCAGGAAATCGGCCTTTGCTGTCGCATCCATCGCGGCGAAGTTCGCCGGGATGGCAATGTTGAGCCAATGGTCGGGGCTCGCCGGCTCGGCGTCCAGCATGTCCAGATAGGACACCAGCATGTCCGGCACGCTGCGCACCATGATGACCGGCTTCAGGTCGAGGGCTTCGATGAAATGGCGATTGGCCGGCAGGGCCTGCATGTGGGCATGGGTGACAAGCGGGTCGGCCGGAAAGCCGCCGCAGAGATAGCGGATATAGGTCGGCAGATAGGGCGTCGCGTCCCGGCCGCCCTGCGCGTGCACCACGCGCATGAGCTGGCCGTTCACGGCGAGGATGGCCGCCGTACGCAGGAACGTGCCGGCGCATTTGGGCGGGAAGGCGAGGAAAATCGACGGCCGGCGGCGCCCGATCGCGCGCAGATAGGCGAAATGATCGGGGTCAAAACTGCCGTCGCTGCCGGGCAGGGTGAAGATCGCCGCCGTGCTATCGCCATCGAGCTCGAATGACATGGGGCGCCCGCGAATCCCGCGGCAACCGGTATCGGCGCGCCGGGCCGGTCAGCGCCAGTTACGCAGACGCAATCTGTCGCCGAACGTCACGGCGACGACACCCAAGACAGGTTGATTGCGCGCCTGTCCGGCTTGTAATCGAACGCTCAGGTGGCGGCGTGGCCGTCTGCGTGGTGCGCGGACTTGTCGGCATGGTCGTGGCCGCCATGGCCATGCGCGACGTGATCGCCAGAGCCGTTCTCGTCGTGGTCATGCTCGTCATGCCCGGGCGCGTCGTGGTCGCCCTGGTCGCCGGTCTCGCCGTCGTCGCCGGTCGCAGCATGAGCGTGCGCATCATGGCCGCCGGCGGCGTGCGGGCCGTGCCCGGCGTGACTGTCATGGCCATGCGCATCGTGGCCGCCAGGGCCGTGATCCTCGTGGCCGCCATCGTCGGCCGCATCCCCGCCGCTGTCGTCATCCTCATGCGCATGGTCGTCATGGCCATGATCCTGATGGCCGTGATCTTCGTGCGCGGGCTCGTGATGATGGTCATGGGCCGGGACGACCGGCAGGGGCTCCTCAGCGACCGCCGGTGCGATGAGCGGAGCGACAAGGGCGGCATCGTCTTCCAGCTCCGGATCCTCATGGCCGCTGGTGACGCGATACGCGTGCGCCGATGCGCCGGCAAGCAGAGCGCCGCTGACGACCGCCAGGGCCGCGACGATGGCCGAAAACAACGGCCCGTGCGCGGCATAGAACGCAAGGACCGGCGATTGGCCGCCTGGTTTCATGGATCGGACCGCCTTGAACAGGGCGGCAAACTCCGCCGGACCGACGAGATAGTAGATCGCCACGAGCGCGCCGATGAAGGCCGCAAAGCAAGTGAGCAGCAGGACGACGAAGATGCGGCCGGTGCTGCCATGCGTGAGCGCCCAGGCGCGCGACAGCCGCGTGCGATGCTCCACCGCGGCGACGGGCGCCATCAGGAAGACCAGACGGAGCATCGACAGCAGAAAGCCGATGATGAGCACAACGGTGAGGACCCGCGCGCCGACGACGGCGATGGGTAGGCCGGCCAGAGCGAGGTTGGGCGCCAATCCCGCGCCGTATGTCTTGGCCGCGAAGATGGCGGCGACGCAGATCGCCACGACGACGATGCCGAAAAATATGTAAACCAGGTAGAAGCGGAGATATCCGAAGAACAGCCGCAACTCGCGCGGCCCGATCACGAGATGGGCGAGCGTCAGGTCCTTGCGGACGCCCAGCGCCTCTTGGGTCAACGAAATCGCGATCACCGCATGGATGAGCGTGAAAACCAGAATGCTCGCGAATACGAGGCCGAGCGCGCCTATCGTCGCCGCAGCGTCGCCCCGATGCGCCGACATCATCGGCAGCACGTCGGCGATGTAGCAGTAATAGGCCGCGCCCAGGAGAGCGGCGGGAAGCCAGGCGGTTCCAATGATCTGAAAGAACCGTCCGAACAGAAACTCATAGGCGTGCGCAATGCTGCCGCCGACTGGTACCTTACGCATGCCGTCCCCCGACCCGACCGTTATGGTCTTCCCGGGTTGATCCTACACCAGCCGCATGAAGTCGATAAGACACTTATGCAACAATGGGTTGCATCGCCACGCCGCGCCGCCACCTGGCCGTCAGCAAGAATGCGGCCACGAATAGCGAGGCCGAGACATAAAATGCCATCCCCGGAACGACAACCGGCGCGTTCGGCCCCACGAAATATCCGAACAGGCCCGACCATATGAGCGGCCCGGCGATCGTGGTGAGGCCGGTAACGCTCGCCATGGCGCCCTGGAGCAGCCCCTGCTCCGCGGAAGGCACCGCGCGCGACATCAGGCCCTGCACGGCCGGCTGCGCCAGCGGCCATCCGATCATCGAGAACGGCATGACGCAGTAGAGCATCCAGCCCTGCGTGGCCGAGCCGTATCCGATGCAGACGAGCACGCTGACGCCCACCCCCAGCAGGATCGACCGGCACTCGCCGATGCGCGGGACGAGAAGGCGCGGGAGCCAGCCCTGGCCCACGACGAAGAAGGCGCCCGCCAGCGCCAGGGAAATGCCGATCTCGGTCGCGCCCCAATGGAAGCGATAGCCGGCATAGAGCACCCAGATCGCCTCCGACGCCCAGTTGGCGAAAGACGCCAGCACGAAGATCGCCAGCAGGCTGGTGAGCGACCCGTAGCGGCCGATATGGCGCAGGGCGGTCAGCGGATTGGCGTTCGAAAGACGGAACGGCGTGCGGCAGCCGGGTGGCAGCGATTCGGGAAGCGCGAAGAATCCGAACAGGAGATTTGCGGCACACAGGCCCGCCGCGGCGACGAATGGCAGGTGCAGATTGATCCCGCCCAGAATCCCGCCAATGGCCGGGCCGGTGATCAGGCCGAAGCCGAACGCGGCGCCGACCAGCCCAAAGCTCTGGGCGCGCCGTTCGGGCGGCGTGACGTCCGCGAGATAGGCGCTCGCGGTCGTGAAGGAGCCGCCCATCACGCCGGCGAGCATCTGCGCGGCGGCGAGCGTCACCAGGCCCGACGCCGTCGCCATCAGCGAATAAGCGATGGCCGCCCCGCCCAGCGCCGCGAGCATGATCGGGCGGCGGCCGATGCTGTCGGAGAGCGCGCCGAACAGCGGCGCGAACAGGAACTGCGTCAGCCAATAGGCCGATACCAACAGTCCGAACGAATAGGCCGCCCGTCCGACATCGCCGTGCTGGAAGTGCTGCACCAGCCGGGGCAGGATCGGGTAGACGAGCCCACCCCCCAGCATATCGACATAGACGACCGCCAGCACGAGCGCGAGGCGAAGGTTGCGCAATTTCCGGTCCTACAATGCGGCCACACCGCCGCGATCATTGGGTTCCGGCTGACGCAACCTCACCCTTGCCGGACAGCACACGATACGCAAAAGCAGCCGGCGCGAAAACCAGTCCGTTGGTAATCGGCGTCAGGACGAATCCGAGCCCCACCAGAAGCGGCATTTTTGCCGCGGTCATCTGGGCCTGCTCTGCCGCGTATTTGGCCGCATGCGCCTGATCCTTGGTCATCGCGACGATGCTGGCGAAGTATTCCGGCCCCAGGATCGCGACCTGGGCGAAACCGGCGACGAGCAGGACCGGCACGACGGTGGCCAGTCCGACCGCCACAATCCGCCAGAAGTTACCCTGCGTCAGCTGCCCA
>DASWOE010000408.1:0-28539 GCA_036398875.1 Rhizomicrobium sp. | reverse complement strand
CGCCGCGCCCATCGCGACGGCGGCGGCGATGGCGGCCGCCAGGGCGACACCACGGGTGCGCGCGTTCAGGCGGCGCTCTCCGCCGCCGCCGATGCGAGGAGCGAGTGGCCCGTCATCTGCGGCGAGGCCGCGATCCCCATCAGCGCCAGCAAGGTCGGCGCGACGTCGGCGAGGCGGCCATTGGCGAGGCTGGTGCCGGGCGGCGCGTTCACCGCGATGATCGGTACGTCGAGCGTGGTGTGGGCGGTGTGCGGCGCCTGCGTGACCGGGTCCCTCATCAGCTCGATATTGCCGTGATCGGCGGTGATGAGCAGCACGCCCTGCGCCTGCTCCACCGCGGCGCGCAGCCGGCCGAGGCATGCATCGATCGCATCGACCGCCTCTATCGCCGCCGCCATCACGCCGGTATGGCCGACCATGTCGGGATTGGCGAAATTGACCACGATCAGGTCGTATCGGTCCGAGGCGATCGCCGCTTCGAGCTTGTCCATCACCTCCGGCGCGCTCATCTGCGGCTGCTCGTCATAGGTCGCGACCCTGGGACTGGGAACCAGGATGCGGTCTTCGCCGTCGAACACGGTTTCGCGCCCGCCGTTCAGGAAGAAGGTGACATGGGCGTATTTCTCGGTCTCGGCGATGCGAAGCTGCCTGAGCCCCTTGGCCGCGACGATCTCGCCCAGCGTGCCGGTGATGTCCTCGGCCGGGAAGAGCTGCGTCATGCGCGTGTTGAGCTCGTCGGAATATTCCGTCATGCCGGCGGCGGCGCAGAACTGCACGACGCGCGAACGCGCGAAGCCGGAGAATTTCGGCTCCAGCAGCGCCAGCGAGATTTCGCGCGCGCGGTCGGCGCGGAAATTGGCGAAGATCATCGCGTCGTCATGGGCCATGCCGGCATAATCGCCGATCACGCAGGGCAGCATGAATTCGTCCGTGATCCCGTTCCGGTAGGATTCCTCGACCGCGGAATAGGCGTCGGGGAATTTCGCGCCCCGGGCATCGACCACCGCTTCATAGGCCTTGGCGACGCGGTCCCAGCGCTTGTCGCGGTCCATCGCATAATAGCGGCCGCCGACCGTCGCCAGGCGGACGCCGGCAAGACCGGCGACAGAGTCGGCGAAGGTCTCCAGGAATCCGAGCGCGCTTTGGGGCGGCACGTCGCGCCCGTCGAGAAAGGCGTGCACGAAGACCGGAATTTCCGCCTTCGCCAGCACCCGCACCAGCGCGCCGATATGATCCTGATGGCTGTGCACGCCGCCGGGCGACAGCAGGCCCATGACATGGACCGCACCCTCGGCCTCGCGCGCCTTGGCGATCAGATCGACCAGGGCCGGACGGTGCGCGAAGCTGCCGTCCTCGATGGCGAGGCCGATGCGCGGCAGATCCTGGGCGACGACGCGGCCGGCGCCGATGTTCATGTGGCCGACTTCGGAATTGCCCATCTGCCCCGCCGGCAGGCCGACCGCGCGGCCCGAAGTGCTGAGCAGCGCATGCGGGCAGTCGGCCAGCAGGCGCGTGTAGTTCGGCGTCCTGGCCTGCGCGATGGCATTGTCGATGGGATCGGGCCGCCAGCCCCAGCCATCGAGGATGCACAAGACCGCGGGACGCGGACGAACGAAGCTGGAAGCGGGCGACATGGCGATCCTGAATGCGGCAAGGGTGGATTCGAAAATAGAAACGGCGCCCCGCCCTGTCCATGCGGGAAGGCCCCAAGGCGCCGATTGCCGGGAAATAATTGCCGCATGCGCGTCGGGCACCGGCAGGACGCATCATAAGCATTTGAAAGGCAAGGGCGAAATGTCCGGGCGCGGCGGCACGGAACTGGCAAGGAGGAACCCGGAAAAGTGTCAGAGAGCAGAACACGCTCATGCGCCGCGCGCTTTACATACGATTGCTGAGCCTTGTGGTCGGTCTGAGCCTGGCGGCGGCACCGCTGCCGGCGCTCGCCTTCTCGCGGGTCAAGGACCTGGTCGATGTCGAGGGCATCCGCGACAACATGCTGGTCGGTTACGGCCTGGTGGTCGGCCTGAACGGCTCGGGCGACAGCCTGAAGAACGCACCCTTCACCCAGCAGAGCCTGCAGACCATGCTGGAGCGGCTGGGCGTCAACACGCGCGGCACCACGATGCAGACCAAGAACGTCGCCGCCGTGATGGTGACGGCGAACCTGCCCGCCTTCGCGGCCCAGGGCACCCGCATCGACGTTTCGGTCAGCGCCATGGGCGATGCCAAGAGCCTGCAGGGCGGCACGCTTCTTGTGACGAGTCTCTTCGGTGCCGACGGGCAGATCTATGCGGTCGGCCAGGGGCCGGTGGCGATCGGCGGCTTCACCGCCAGCGGCGATGCCGCCAGCGTGACGCGCGGCGTGCCCACCGCCGGGCGCATCTCCAACGGCGCCATCGTCGAGCGCGAAATCCCCTTCAACCTTTCGGCCCAGAAATCGCTGCGCCTGTCGCTGCGCAATCCCGACCTCACCACCGCCTCGCGCATCGCGAGCGCGGTCAATGCCTATATGGGCGGCGGCGTGGCGGAAGCGACCGATCCGGCCACCGTGCGCCTGACCGTGCCGGACGGCTATCCGCACGGCATCATGGGCCTGCTGACCGACCTGGAACAGGTCAAGGTCAATCCCGACGAGCCGGCGCGCGTCGTCATCGACGAGCAATCGGGCGTGATCGTGATGGGCTCGGACGTGCGCATCTCCACCGTCGCCATCGCGCAGGGCAATCTCACCATCCGCGTCACCGAGACGGCGGAGGTCAGCCAGCCCGAGCCGTTCTCCCGCACCGGCACGACCACGACGGTGCCGCGCACCCAGATCGCCATCGACGACAGCAAGGGCAACCGCATGGCGGTGCTGCGCGAGGGCGTGTCGCTGCAGAGCCTGGTCGATGGCCTGAACGCGCTGGGCGTCGGCCCGCGCGACATCATCTCGATCCTGCAGGCGATCAAGGCGGCCGGCGCGCTGCAGGCCGACATCCAGGTGATCGGATGAGCGCGCCGATCGACGCGGCGACGGCGATGACGGCCTACAAGGCCGCGCTGCCGTCCGCGCCCAGCCCGACATCCGATCCGGCCGTCGCCAAGAAAGCCGCCGAGCAGTTCGAAGGCGTGTTCATCAACCAGTTCCTGGGCGAGATGTTCTGCGGCATCTCCACCGACGGGCCGTTCGGCGGGGGCCAGGGTGAGGAGATGTTCCGCTCGCTGCTGGTGGACGAATACGGCAAGCAGGTCGAGGCGCAGGGCGGCTTCGGCCTATCGGCCGCGATCCAGCGCGAGCTTCTGAAGACCCAGGAGAAGATCCATTGAGCGCGGACGGCGAACGCATCGAGCGGCTGGTCAAGCTGGCCGAGCGGCTGATCGAGGCGATCGAGGCCGACATCGCGGCGCTGAAAGACGGCAAGCCGCAGCAGATGCGCACCACCGACCCGGAGATCCAGCGCCTGTCGGCGATGTACGGACGCGAGGCCCAGGGCCTGTCGGCCGACGCGGCCAAAGCGGCGCCGGCGCCGCTGCGCCGCCGTTTCGCCGAGACCACAAGGAAATTCCGCGACCTGCTGCAGCTTCACGCCCGCATGCTGACGCGCGTGCGCAACGCCAGCGAAGGCATGATCAAGGCGATCGCCGCCGAGGTCGATCGCCGCGCCGCGCCGACACGCACCTACAATCCGCGCGCGGCCTCTTACGGCAAGCCGCCGCAGGCGATGATCTACAACAACGTGGTGTGAGCGGCCCGCGCGCGCGCCGCTATGCGCTCGTCTGAGAGGCCGAGCCGCCGCCGCCCAGCAGGTTGAGCGCCAGATTGTAGCTCGACAATTGGGAGGTCAGGTAGGGCGACGCGGTGCCCGAATTGTTGCCCGGTCCGGTCGCCGCTGCGGGCGGCGCGTTGGTCGTCTGATACGCGCTCTGGATCTTCGACAGCACGCCCAGCAGCTGCGAGCGCGCCAGATCGGTGCCGGTCTTGGTGGTCAGATCGAAACTGGTGCCCAGCCCGAGCCCGAAGGCCGGCATCGACGACGCGGAAGACGATGCCGATGACGGCGTGGCGCCGCTGCTGCCCGAGGCCGCCGGCGCGGACAAGGTGCCGGTGGCGATGCCGAGACGCGCCAGGGCGTCGAACTGCGCCGGGCCGGCGACCAGCGCGATGGTCTGGCCGGGATTGGCCGCGATCTTCAGGCCCTCGGCGCCGCCGGTGTAGTTCACCGAGGCCTTGCCATAGGTCTGGAGCTGGATGTTGATCTTGGTGGCGAGCGATTGCAGCGTTTCGCCGGCATCGATGGTGACCGTCGCGGTGCGCGCGGCGACGCCCTGAATCTGGATCTTGAACGAATCGCCGGCCCGCAGCGAGGTCTGCGCCGTCAGATCGACCGACTGCACCGGATTGATCGTGCCCTTGGGCAGGCCGAGCGCGTCGAGCACGCTGGAGCCGCTGGTATCGACGGCGATCCCGGCGCCGGTCGAGATGCCGTCCAGGCCGCCGGTCTGCTTGGTCCAGGCAATGGCGCCGTCGGGCGCGAGCGCGGTGACGAAAGCATTGCCCACCTTGTCGATATTGCGGGTCTGGCCGGCGAAGGTGCCGTTGGTCGTGCCGGTCAGGTAGACCGCGCCGTCGCCGCCGACCGTCATCTGCCCCGCCTTGTCGGCCGCGCCGGTGCCGACATAGGAGACGTAGTTCGCCGCCGCCGTCGCGCCCTGATCGGTCAGGTTGAAGACGAAGGCGTCGCCGCCGCCGCCCGACGCCGCATTGGCGATGCCGGCCGCGCCGCCGGCGGTGAGATCGGCGTTCTGGGTCGTGCCCGAGACATAGAGCTGGTTGCCCGACACGGCCAGGCCGCCGATGCCGCCGCCATTCTGCAGATCGCCCAGGTCGCGCTGCCACACCGGCGCCTGGGTGGCATCGCCATTGGCGTATTTGGCGACGATGGCATGGCCGTTCTGCACGCTGGCGACATAGAGGCTGCCGTCGGAGGCGGTCGCCGTCGCGGCGACGGAGTCGGCGGCGGCGGTGCCGAACTGCTTTTCGTAGACGAGGTTGCCCTTCTTATCGAGCTTGGCGACATAGGCGTCGGCGCCGCCGACCTTGACCTGGCCCTTGCCGATGACGCCGCCGGAAACCTGGCCGCCGATGAAGACATTGCCCGAGGCATCGACGCTGACCGACGCCGCCTGGTTCTGGCTGAGGGTCTGAAGCTGCTTGACCCAGGTCTGGTTGCCGTTGGCGTCGTATCGGGCGACATAGGTATCGGTGTTGCCGTCGGCGACCGAGGTCGGCAGGAGATCTGCGTTCGTCGCGCCGGCGATGACGACGCCGCCGGTGGGATCGAGCGCCAGCGAGGTGCCGCTGGCGGTGCCGGTGCTGCCCAGCAGCCGCGTCCACAGCACATTGCCGGCCGAGTCGTATTTGGTGAGATAGGCGTCCTGGCTGCCCTGGTTGACCTGGTTGCCGAAACTTCCCGTGGCGTTGCCCAGCACATAGACGTTGCCGCTGGCATCGACCGCGGTGGCGTTGGCCGTCGTCGTGCCGCTGCTCGGCGCGGCGGTGACGCTGGCCGTGCTGGTCGGCGCGGCGCTGTCGAGATCGGAGAGCTTGATCAGGCGGCCCTGCTGGTCGGCATTGGTGGAACTGGTCGTGGTCGCGCCGGCGGCGGTGGTGGTCGTCGTCACCGAGGTCGCCTGGCCGGACGAGCCGACCATGTAGAGCGACGGCGTCGCGGCGGCCGAGGACAGGCTCACCGTCTCGCTGCCGCCGGGCGAGACCTGCAGGCCATAGGTGGCCTTGGTGGGATCGAGCACCGTGCCCGCCGTCAGCACCTTCTGGAAGCGCGTCGAGAAGCCGCCGGCCGCCAGCGTCTGATTGACGTAGCTCACCACATTGTCGAGCGTCAGCGGGCCTTGGACCTGCGACAGGTCGATGGCGACATTCGATGTGCTGCCGCCCTTCTTGATCGCGATGGTGAAGCTGTCGGACGCCGACAGGCCGGGCAGCGCGTTGCCGAGATTGGCGTTGTTGACGAGCGTCCTGGTCTGGTAGTCGAAGGCGCCGAACGGCACCACGACGCTGGAGGTGACCGACGCGCTCGGCGCCGCGGCCTGCAGCGTGAAATTGTCGAAGCTGGTCTTGGCGATGTAGGTCTGGACCTGCGCCAGGCCCGCCTGGAAGCGCGCGTTGAGGCCGGCGAGCTGGCCTGCCGTGGTGCCGTCGCGCTGGCCCATCTTGGCGATATAGGCGAGCGTGTTGACCGCCGTGTAGAGCGAGAAGAGCTTCTGGTTGTCCTGCTCGGTCTTCTGGTCGGCGGTGGTCGTGGCGCCGAGCGGGACGTTGCCGGTGTCGAGGAAATTCGTCATCGACAGGACTTTGGCGTCCATCGCGTTCTGGCTGGGCTGCTGCGCCTCCCAGGGCGGCGAATCGTTTGCCGTCGCGCTCGTCGCCGCCGTCGCGGACGGCGTGGCGACCGCGGTGTTGGCCTGCGCCTGCGCCGTCACGGTCGATAGCGCGTTCGTCAGCTTCGATTGATAGAAGCTGAGCAGCAGATTGGGATCGAAACTGACCGACACGCCATCACGCCTTGCGGACCAACGCGGAACATTCGCGCCGCCGTCGTTAACGCCGCGCTAAGGCCGCCGCGCCCGAACGTGCTTAAGCGGGCCTTAACGCGCCCAGCGCGAGACTGCGCCATGGCCCATGCAGCGCCTTCCCCCGCCTATGATGCCGGCCTGGCGCTGTCGCGCCGGGGCCGCCATGCCGAGGCGATCGAGCAGTATGAGCGTGCCCTGGCCGCCAAGCCGGACGATCCGCGCGTGCTGTTCGCGCTCGCCAACACCGCCCGCGCGCTCGGGCTGGCGCGGCCGGCCGAGGAATTCTTCCGCCGCGTGCTGGCGCTGGAGCCCGGTCGGATCGAAGCCACGGTGAGCCTGGCCAATGTCCTGCGGGCGCAGGGCCAGGGTCCGGCGGCGCTGGCGCTGCTGGAGCCGGCGCTGGCCCGCGCCCCGGAGGCACCGGAATTGTGGCTGACCTTGGGCTCCACCCATCGCGAGAGAGGCGATTATGCTCGCGCGGCCGAATTCTATCGCGAGGCGCTGGCGCGCCGGCCGGACTATGCGGCGGCGCTGGCCAATCTCGCCGACCTTCTGACCGATGACGGCGAAACCGACGAAGCGCTGGCGCTCTACGACCGCGCCGTGTCGCGCGAACCCGACAATGCGCAGGCGCGGCTGAACCGCGCCGTGCTGCATTTCCTCAAAGGCGACATGAAGGCGGGATGGCGCGACTATGCCGCGCGGCTGACGATCGAAGGCAAGGTGCCGGTGCCCGGCCACACGCTGGCGCGCTGGAGCGGCGGCTCCCTGAAGCGCACGCGGCTGCTGGTCGGTGGCGAGCAGGGCGTCGGCGACCAGCTCATGTTCGCGAGCATGATCCCCGACCTGGCGGCGCGGGCCGCGGCGGAAGGCGGATCGGTCGTCCTGGACTGCGAGCCTCGGCTGGTTTCTCTTTTCGCGCGATCCTTCCCCGGTGTGGCGGTGCACGCCTGGGACCTGGAGACCAAGGGCGGCGTCACGCGCGCGCGCCATGACTGGCTGAAGCGCGAAGGCGGCGCCAACGCGTTCTGCGAGGTCGGCAGCCTGGGGAAATATCTGCGCGGCGGCATCGCGGCGTTTGCGACGCCCAACGCCTATCTCAAGCCCGATGCGATGGAGATGACGCGCTGCGGCGGCGTGCTGGCCGGAATCGGCGACGGGCCGTTCATCGGCGTGTGCTGGCGCAGCGGCAGCACATCCGGTTCTCGCGCCCTGCAATTCGCGCCGCGCGAGGCCTGGGCGGCGTTCATCGCCAGGCTGCCGGGCACGGTGGTGAGCGTGCAGTACGATGCGCGGGAGGACGAGGTCGAGGCGCTGGCGCAGCTGGCCGGGCGGCCGATCCTGATGCCGGACGATCTGGACCAGAAGAACGAGCTCGACCGCACCGCGGCGCTGCTGGCATCGCTCGACGCGGTGGTGTCGGCGCCGACCGCCGTGTCATGGCTGGCGGCGGGCACGGGAGTCGATACGTACAAGGTGCTTTACGACACCAGCTGGACCGCCTTCGGCCAGCCGTTCGAGCCCTTCGCGCCAGCGTGCGAATTGATGATGCCGGCGACGCGGGGCGATTGGGCGGACGTGTTCGACAAGACGCTGTCGCGGATCGCCGGGCGCGGTTAGGGCGTCCGTATATCGGGATTATAAGGCTGCCCGCACATCCGTGCCGGCGCGGCGCGCGAGCAATGCCTGCGCCAGATCGGCCGCGATGCGGGCGGCGCCGGTGCCGTCGATGGTCATCGGGCCGGCCGCGTGCATCTCGCGCAGGCGCGCCGGATCGTTCAGCGTCTTCCACACCGCGCGCGCGATCGCGGCAGCGTCGATCCTCTCGGCAACACCGAGCGAAATTCCCATGCCGGCCCGCTCGAACGCCGAGGCGGAGGCGGCATGATCGCCGGTCAGGCCGAGATAGAGCGCCGGCACGCCGGCGGCGGCCAGCTCATAGGCGGTGACGCCGAAGGCGGCGAGCGCCAGATCGGCCGATGCGATCTCGGTCGCGAGATCGTCGGCGCCTTCGATGGTCTCGAAATTGGCGTGCAGCGACACGATCTGCCGCGCGACGGCGCCGCGATCGGCCATGCCCGGGCCGATGACGAAGCGCGCCCGGAACACCGGATCGAGGCCCGCCAGCGCGCGGGCGCAGCGCAGCGTCAGTCCGTGCGGATCGCTGCCGCCCATCGTGACCAGCAGCACCGGACGGCCGGAGGATTTGCGCGGCCGCGTCGCAATTTGCGCCGAGCCCAGCAAGGTCCACTCCCAGCCGATGCGGGGCTCGCATCGCGAACCCGTCCAGTCGAGCGCCAGCGCCTGCGGCACCGGCGGATAATAAGCGAGGTCGCCGCCGAGGCGGCGGTCCGAGCCGTCGTCGATGACGGCCGTTGCCGTCACCCGCCGCGCCAGATTCGCAAGCGCGTCGCGATCGGGACCCTCGCGGCCATCGAGAACCAGCAGATCGGGCGCATGCGCGTCGATCAGCGGATCCAGCGTCTGCGCATCGACGCGCTCGACCGCGAAGCCGGCGCGGCGGATCGGCTCCGCCGCATCGTCACTGCCGTTCAAGGCGAACACCGCGCCGATGCCCTGGCGGTCGCGCAGGGCGCGCGCCAGCGACACCATGCGCTTGACATGGCCATAGCCGAACTTGCCGCCGCCGTCGCAGCGGATCAGCGCCAGCCCGCCGCGCGACGAAATCGCCTTCTGCCTCACATGCGCGTTGATGCCGCGCAGCGCCGGTTCGCGTTCGAGCAGGAGAAGGATGTCGCTCAGCGACGCCTCGCCCGCCTTGGCTGCCATGCGGGCGTGCACCGCTTCGATGAAGGCGAGATCGTCGGGCGTGTCGATGGTGAGACGGCCGCCCTCGCGCGCCAGTTCCGGATAGGCGGGCGCGCGCGCGATCGGCACGAAATCGGGATGGAGCTTGAAATAGCCGGTGACGTGCTCGCGCGCCGCCGGGTCTTCGCGCGCGTCCATCATCAGCTTGTCGAGGCCGCGGCGGGTGAAGGGATCGACGCCCTCATGCGCCGTCGCCAGCCCCTCTTCCATCAGCACATAGTCGCCGCCCTGGGCGATCAGCGCGGTCAGCAGATGATCGATGAAGCCGGCATCGAGGAAGGGCGCGTCGGAGGAGACGCGCACGACGATGTCGGCGTCCGTCGCCTCCGCCGCCAGGGCGAAGCGCGCCAGGACGTCGTCTTCCGGGCCGCGGATCACGGCGATGGCATGCTCGCGGCCGAATTCGACGATGGCGTCGTCCAGCGGATTGGTCGTGGTGGCGACCGCGACGTCCTCGATCAGATGCGATTTCTTGAGGCGATGCACGATATGCCAAAGCAGCGGCCGGCCGGCGATGGGCTTGAGCACCTTTCCCGGCAGGCGCGTGGAGCCCATGCGCGCCTGGACGATGGCGACGATGCGCAGATGCTCGTTGTCGCTCACGCCGCCGGCTCCCATACCGCGCGGACATGGCGAAGCGGACGCATGCCGTCGGAAGGGTCGGCGCGCCAGTCGCGGTCGGCGAGTTCGGAGGGCTGCGGGTCCTTGAAGCCTTCGCCGTCGGCGACGAGCGATTCGCGGATGCGGGCGATGACCGGCGCGATCTCGCCCGGGAGCCAGCAATGGCCGGCGGCATATTCGGCGCCTTTGCCGTCGAGATCGAGATGGAATTCCACCGCGCTCGCGCCCCAGCGGTGCACCGCGCGCTCGACCACCGCCGGGCGGCGGGTGTGGTCGGACCAGCCGGTCCTGCAGCCCGTGGCGTCGCGGATGGCGGCGATGGCGGCGAGATTGGCTTCGGCGGCCGGCGTCGGATAGGCGGAGACGCAATGCAGCAGCGTGATGTCGCGCGCGCCGGCGCGTTTCAGCGTGTTCGCGGCGGCCGCGATCTCCACCATCGTCGCCATGCCGGTGGACAGCACGACGGGCTTGCCGGTGGCGGCGCAGGCTTCCAGCAGCGGCGTCACCAGCAGCTCATAGGACGCGACCTTGTAGAAGGAGACGAAGGGCGCGAGCTCTTCGACCGCTTCGAGATGGAAGGGCGTGCAGGAGAACTGGATGCCGCGCGCCGCGCAGCGTGCCGCGAGCGGCGCCAGATGCGCGACCGGCAGCTCCCACTGCTTGCGGGCGCGATGCTTTGCGCTGCGGCTCAAAATCTCGGGCGCGAACATGCGGTCGATCTTGAAGAGCTGGAATTTCACCGCGTCGCAGCCGGCATCGGCGGCGGCATCGACAAAGGCCAGCGCGCGGGAAAGATCGCGGTCGTGGTTGCTGGAGGCTTCGGCGATGAAGATCGGCGCGCGTTGCATGCGACGCTCCAGAAGTGGCGCACCGAATCGATGCGCGGAAAGTGAAAGGCGCTTAACGGTTTTTAAATCGGTCATGGCTAAAAAGGCGTTAACGAGGGCGCGGGACCATGGGCGCGGAATTCGCGGAAATCAGGATTGCTTGGGCGGACCACGCCGGCGTCTGCATCGGACGCCGCGGACGCTATGACCTCATCCAATGCGAGATCTGCGGCTTCCGCCACGAGATCCCGCTGCCCGACCAGAGCCGCGGCGCCCGCGATCCGTTCCGCGACGGCGGTCCCTTCCGCCGGTGAGCGCCAAGCCCTTCTTCATCGTATCGAGCGGCCGCTCGGGCACCGCGATGCTGCACAAGGCGCTGTCGGCCGAGCCGGGCGTCGAGATGCATCACGAATACATGGTGCACGTCGCCCAGCCGCTGGCGGTGCGCCGCTATCAGGGCCTGATCGGTGCTGCGGAAGCCTTGACGGGAATAGTTCGGACCCATGCCGCCGCCGCGCATTACAGCGCCGCGGCGCAGTGGGGCGATTCGTCCAACAAGCTGTCCTGGCTGATCCCGGAACTGGCACAGGCGATGCCGCAGGCGAAATTCGTCCATCTGGTGCGCGACGGGCGCAAGGTCGCCGGCTCCTATCACCGCAAGCTCGGCGACGAGTGCTACGACGACCGCTCGACCGCCATCCTGCAGGCGCATGTCGACGATCCGAGCGCCGTGCCGGCGCCGCCGCCGGAGAAGAAATATTGGTGGCCGGTGCCGCGCCGCGGCGATCCGATGGCGCAGGCGTTTCGCGGCTTCGACCAGTTCGAGCGCATCTGCTGGCATTGGGCGCAGATCAACCGGGTCATCCTGGAGGCGCTGGCCGCGCTTCCCGCCGCGCGGCAGATATTCGTCCGGCTCGAGGAGCTTCACCAATCGCCGCGCGCGGTGCAGGGACTTTACGATTTCCTCGACCTACCTTGCCGCGACGATGCCTTCGCGATTTTCGCCCGGCCGCACAACGTCAACCGGCCTGAGGACCGCCTGCTGGATGCGCGGGAGCGCGCGCGGTTCGACGCCATCGCGGGCGGCATGATGGAGCGTCTGGGCTATGCCGATCGCGCCGAATATGTGGTGAATTATTAACCAAGCCGCGCCGAAGATGGTTACCGGAATATTCCATCGGATCCTGCGATGAGCGACGACATTTGCGAGCTGTGCCGCCGCGCGGCCTTGGAGCCCATCTACCAGCCGGAAAAGTCGCCGCGCGGCCTGACCGTGCAGCTGTGCGGCGTGTGCGGGCTGCTGCAAAGCACGCCGCGCATCGACCGCGCCGAACGGGCGCCGGCCGCCGTTTCGTGCGGCGCGGACTGGGGCAATGTGCGCTATGGCAAGGGCTTTCGCACCCAGATCGCGGTCGAGGCGCTGCGCCGGCATCGCGATTTCGCCAGCGACTTTTCCCTTCTCGACGTCGGATCGAACCGCGGCAGCTTCGCCCGCGCCTTCCTCAGCGCCGCCCCGGCCGCGCATCTGACCGCGATCGAGCCGGACGAGCGGGTGGCCGCGTCCTGCGCCGGGCTCGCGCGCACCCAGCTGATCGTCGAGCGGATCGAGAACGTGGCGCTGGAGACGCGCCGTTTCGACGCCATCCATTCCTGCCACACGATCGAGCACCTGATCCATCCCGCCGCGACGCTGGCCGATCACCACCGCACGCTGAAGGACGGCGGCATATTGGTGCTGGACGCGCCCAACACCGCCCTGCTGGCCGCCGACGACGTCGTCGAGGAATGGTTCATCGACAAGCATCTCTATCATTTCTCCGAACGCACGGCGACGCGGATGCTGGAGGCCGGCGGCTTCACGATATTGGAGCGGCCCGATCCGAAGGACCGCAGCAACCTCTTCTTCGTCGCCAGGAAGAACGGCACGGCGCCGTCGAACAGCGGCATCGACCTGGACGAAGTCGAATATGCCCGCGACCTGATCGCGACCTATGTCGCGAGCCGCGCCCGCAACCTGGCGGCGCTCACCGCCGTGGCCACCGAATTGCTGAGCCTGGCGCCGCGCCGCGTCGCGATGTGGGGCGCCGGACGGCTGTTCGACAGCCTGGTGACCTATGGCCGCTTCGACACGCGCGGCCTGGCCGCGCTGGTCGATAAGCATCTGAAGGCCCATGTCGGCGAGCGCCATGGCTGCGCCCTGACCGCGCCGGAAGACCTGGCCGATGCCGATCCGGGCGTCGTGGTCGTGATGTCGCGCGACTTCGCGAGCGAGATCGCGGCCGAGGTGGGCAGGCTGACGCCCGGCGCCGAGATCATCCTCTATTCGGATTTGATGCGCCGCGCCCGCAAGGCGGCATAGGAGACGTCATGGCCCTGAACCTCCGCTCGATCGCCGAGGAGGCGCCGCGCACGACGGCCCAGGCGCTCGAGGCGCAGCTGGCCGTCGCGGCCGCGTTCGTGCGCAAGCATACGATCGCGTCGATCTATCATGCGGGCTCCGGCCATCCGGGCGGCGCCTTGTCCTGCGCCGACCTGCTCGCCTGCCTGTTCGGGGCGGAGCTGAATTTCTGGCCCAATGCGATCCTCGATCCGCATCGCGACCGCTTCGTGCTGTCCAAGGGCCATGCGGCGCCGGCGCTCTATGCCGTCGGAGCGCAATACGGCTTCTGCGATCCCAAGGCGGCGCTTCGCCTGCGCAAGCTGGGCAGCCCGTTCCAGGGCCACCCGCACGTCCTCGATCTGCCCTGGGTCGAAACTTCGACCGGCTCGCTCGGCCAGGGCTTCTCCGTCGCGCTCGGCATGGCGATGGGGCTGAAGCTTCAGAAGAGCAGCGCCCGCGTCTATACGCTGCTCGGCGACGGCGAATTGCAGGAGGGCGAAGTGTGGGAAGCGGCGATGTGCGCGGCGCATCACTGCCTCGACAATCTGTGCGTCATCATCGACTACAACAAGTTGCAGAGCGACAACCGCAACTCCGCGATCATGCGGCTGGAGCCCTTGGCCGCGAAATGGCGCGCCTTCGACTGGGGCATCGCCGAGATCGACGGCCACGACATCCACGAGATCCTGGCGACCTTCCGCCGCGCCGGCGTCACCAAACACCGCCCCTCGGTGATCATCGCCCATACGATCAAGGGCAAGGGCGTGAAATACATGGAAGACGTGCCGCAATGGCATGGCAGCGTGAAGCTGACGCGCGAGCAGGCCGAAGACGCGCTGCGCTCGCTGGGCGCCAAGGGCGCCGAGATCGAGGAGCTGTTGGATGGCCTTTGATCGCCCTACCGCTTCGCTGCTTGAGGGCAAGGAAGCTCCCGCCCTGATCGGCACCAGCGGCGATTCGCTGCGCGAGGCGTTCGGCAAGGCGCTGTCCGGCCTCGCCGATGAGTTTCCGACCGTCGTCGTGCTAGACGCCGACATCGCCGGCGGCACCGGCGTGCACCATTTCCGCAAGAGCCATCCGGGGCGCCTGCTGCAATTCGGCATCGCCGAGCAGAACATGATGGCGGCGGCCGGCGGCCTGGCGGCGACCGGGCTGATCCCCGTGGTCACGACCTTCGCCGTGTTCTGCCTGCGCGCCGTCGAGCAGGCGCGGCTGTCGCTCGCCTATGCGCGGCGCAACGCCAAGATCGTCGCCAGCCATCCCGGCCTCGATGTCGGGCCGGACGGCGGCTCGGCCCAGGCGCTCGAAGACCTGGCCGCGTTCCGCGCCATTCCCGGCATGACCGTGATCTCGCCGGCCGATCCGACCGAGATGGCGCTGGCGACCCGTGCGATCCTGGAATTCGACGGACCCGTCTATATGCGCACCGGCCGCAGCCCGGCCAAGCGGCTGTTCGGCGACGACCACAGCTTCGAGATCGGCAAGGGCCGGATCATCCGCGACGGCGGCGACGTCACCATCGTCGCCTGCGGCGTCGAAGTCGCGCGTGCGCTGGAAGCCGCGGAGCTTCTTGCCGCCGAGGGTATCGCGGCCCGGGTCGTGAACATGGCGACGATCAAGCCGATCGACGCCGACCTGCTGCGCCGCTGCGCCGAGCAGACCGGCGCCTTCGTGACGGCGGAGGATCACAACATCTTCGGCGGACTCGGCAGCGCGGTGGCGGAATCGCTCGCGGGCAGCCTGCCCTGCCCCATCGAATTCGTCGGCGTGAAAGACGTGTTCGGCGCCTCGGGCGAGCCGGACGAGCTGGCCGAGCTGTTCGGCCTGACCGCGCCCCATATCGCCCAGGCGGCCAAGGCCGTCATCGCCCGCAAGAAGGTCTGAGATGAGCCGCTTTTCGCTTGCCGGCAGGAACGCGGTCGTCACCGGCGGCAGCCGCGGCATCGGCCGGGCCATCGCGGTCGGCCTGGCCGAAGCCGGCGCCGATATCGTGCTCACCTATCGCCAGCAGCACGACGAGGCACAGGCGGTGGTGCGCCAGATCGAGACGCTGGGCCGCCGCGCCCTGGCGCTGGCCATGGACGTGACCGACCGCGCCAGTATCGAGGAGGCAGCCCGCGATGCGCGCCGCTTCGGGCGGATCTCGATCCTGGTCAACAATGCCGGCATCAACAAGCCGACCGATTTCGACCAGGTGAGCGACGCGGATTGGGATCGGGTCCTGGCCACCAATCTGCGCGGCCCGTTCGTCTGCGCCCAGGTCTTCCTCCCGCTTCTGGCGGAAGCCGGCGGCGGATCGATCGTCCATATCGGCTCGGTCAGCGGACAATATGGCGGTCCGCGCACGGCGCACTACGCGGCCTCGAAAGCCGGGCTGATCTCGCTCTCCCAGGTCATCGCGCGGTTCGGCGCCGGCGTACAGGTGCGCTCCAACGTGGTCGCGGCCGGCCTCATCGCTTCGGACATGGGCGATGCGGGCCTCAAAGCCGCCAGCGTCCAGAAGGCGGCGGAAGGCATCCTCCTCAAGCGCCTGGGCCGCGCCGAGGAGGTCGCCGACGCAGTCGTGTTCCTGGCCAGCGAAGCCTCGTCCTACATCACCGCCCAGACGATCAACGTCAATGGCGGCCTCTACTTCTGAAAGATTCCCATGGGCAAGACGCTTCTGATCGTTTCCGGCGGCATCGAGGCCGTCGATGCCGCCAAGCGGGCCAAGGAGATGGGCCATTATGTCGTGGTCTCCGACCGCGATCCGGCCGCGCCCAGCTTCGCCTTTGCCGATTCCTGCCTGATCGCCGACGTCTATGGCGCGCACGAGACCGCGTCGGCGGCCGATCGCTTCAGCCGCAAGATCCGCAAGATCGACGGCGTGATCTGCGTCGCGGCCGACGCGCCGGTGACGGCGGCGACGGTGGCCAAGCGCCTGGGCCTGCCGGGCATCTCCATCGAGAGCGCCGAACTGGCTTGCGACAAGGTCGCGATGAAGCGGCGTTTCGCGCAATGCGGCGTGAAGGTGCCGTGGTTCGACGAGGTCGCGACGCCGCAGGCGCTCGCCCGCATCGCCATCGAGCGCGGCCGCGACCTGGTGATCAAGCCGGTGGATTCGCGCGGGTCCCGCGGCGTGCAGCGCGTGGCGCAGGTCGCCGACCTCGACAAGGCGTTCTGGTTCGCCCGCTCCCACTCGCCCAGCGAGCGCGTGATGGTGGAGCAGTATCTGGACGGACCGCAGGTCTCCACCGAATCGGTGATCGTGGACGGGCGCTGCTTCACGCCGGGCTTTTCCGACCGCAATTACGAATATCTCGAACGCTATGCGCCGTTCTTCATCGAGAACGGCGGCGATCTGCCGAGCCATCTGCCGGCCGACGTCCAGGACAAGGTGAAGGACGTCGTGGCGCGCGCCGCGGCCGCGCTCGGCATCGTCAACGGCACGGTCAAGGGCGACATCGTGGTGCACCAGGGCGAGGCTTACGTCATCGAACTGGCGGCGCGGCTGTCGGGCGGCTTCTTCTGCACCCGTGAAATCCCGCTGAACACCGGAGTCGATTTCGTCGGCGCGGCGATCAGGCTTGCGCTGGGCGAGGCCGTCGCGCCCGAGGACCTGGAGCCCAGGCATGTCACGCCGGTGATCCAGCGCTATGCCTTTCCCAAGGCGGGCCTGGTCGTCGCGGTCCAGGGCGCGGACGAGGCGCGCGCCGTTGCGGGCGTCGCCGATGTCGTGGTCACCGCCAAGCCCGGCGATGTCATCCCGGACGCCGGCGACAAGCGGCCGTCCGCGGCGATGGTGCTGACCGTCGGGCCGTCGCGCGAGGCGGCGCTGAAGGCCGCGAACGATGCGCTCGCCTGCCTGAAAATCGTCACCCAATGAACGCGCCGCTGGTCGCCCGCGAGGCGCAGGCCTTTTCCGGCTGGCTGCGCGTTTTCGCCGTCTTCCACCTGAACCTGATGTTCTCGTCCATCGAGGAGGAACGCCGCGACGAGGTCGTCGCGCGCTGCTATTGGCCGCTGCTGCATCTGGCCGAGCGCCACGCCCATCTCGCCGTCGAGGTGAGCGGCCATACGCTGGAGGAGATCGCGCGGCGCGACCCGTCCTGGATCGCCAAGGCCCGGACGCTGATCGCCGAAGACCGGCTGCACCTGATCGGCTCGGGCTACACCCAGATGATCGGGCCGCTGGTGCCCGCGCGCGTGGTGCAGGAAAATCTGCGCGCCGGCAACGCCGCCTATGCGGAGCTTCTGGGTGTGAAGCCGGCGATCGCGCTGGTCAACGAGCAGGCCTATTCCGCGGGGCTGGTCGGGCAATATCTCGACGCCGGTTACGAAGCGGTCGCGATGGATTGGGACAATCCGTCGGCGCATCACCCGGACTGGAATCCCGAATTGCAATATCTGCCGCAGCATGCGCTGGGCGCCGACGGGCGGACGATTCCCGTGCTGTGGACCAACACCGCGGCGTTCCAGCAGCTGCAGCGTTTCGTCCATGGCGACACCGCGCTGGAGACCTATCTGCGCTTCGTGCGCGGCCGCCGCGCGCTATCGACCCGCGCCCTCTGCCTCTATGCCAGCGATGCCGAGATTTTCGATTTCCGTCCGGGGCGCTTTCGCACCGAGACCAGCCTGCCGCAGCAAAGCGAGTGGGCCAGGCTGGACCAGGCGCTATCGGCGGTCACGGCCGAGAGCGGGATCAACCTGATCGGTCCGCCGCATGTGCTGCAGCTGATCGGCCGCGACGGCGCCGGAAGAACGCTTGCGCTCGAAAGCGCGGACTGCCCGGTGCCGGTGAAGAAGCAGCGCAAATACAATCTGGCGCGCTGGGCCGTGACCGGCCGCGACAACACCGCCATCAACGCGGCCTGCGAACGCGTCTATCGCGGCATGGCGGCAAACGGCGCCGCGGCTGCCGATTGGAAAGAGCTCTGCTATCTCTGGGCGAGCGATTTCCGCACCCATCTGACCGAGAAACGCTGGCAGGCCTATTGCGCGCGGCTGCGCGCCGCCGAAGCGCGCTGGAGCGTGGCGGCCGCCGATCCGCCACCGATGCCGCAAGGCGAAGCCGTCGCCGAGCGCCACATCAACATCGAAACCGCGCAGATCTTCGCGCGGCTGGACCGCCGCCGCGGCCTCGCCATCGAGCGCCTGCGCTTCGCCGGCCATGCGCGCGCCGCGATCGGCAGCGTGCCGCACGGCACCTTCGACGCCATCGCGCTGCAGGCGGACTGGTACACCGGCGACTGCGTCTTCGAGGCGCCGGGCGAGCACAAGATCACCGACCTGGAATGGTGCGAGGCGCATGTGTGGCGCGGGACGGACGGAGATTTTCTGGCGCAAGCGCGGGTCGAGACGCCGCTGGGGCCGATCGAAAAGACGATGCGCTTCCACGCGAACGAGGCGCGCGTCGATTTCGACATCGCGTTTCACTGGGAGGCCTGGGGCAAGGGCGTGCTCCGGCTCGGCCATTTCACCCTGCTGCCCGAGGCGTTCGGCGCGGATCTGCGCTTCACCACGCACAATGGCGGCGCCGATCCGGAAACCTTCGCGCTGACCGGCAAGACGGTCGAGCACGGCCGCGCCGTGTCGTTCCTGGTCTCGTCGTCCCACGGCGTGGGGATGACCGAAGGCTGGGCGGACATCGGCGACGGACGCACGACGATTCGCATCGAGGTCGATCGCGCAACGGCGCCGCTTCTGGGCCTGGTCACGCATCAGCCGACGGGGGGCGGCGCGTTCTGCCAGTTCATCCTGTCGGCGCTGGAACTCGACGACACGCGCAAGCCCGCGGATTATGCGCCCGGGCCGCGCCGCTTCCGCTTCAGCCTCGCGGCCAACCGCGCCTGACGCCGCGCCGCGAAAAGCTGCGGGCGACGATCCGAAGACCGCCGCCCGCGCACTCTCATACCCACCGGTACTGAATTCCCCACGCCCCGGGGCGGAAGATCGATTCTTCGATTCTTCCGTGACCGCGAGACGCGGCGGCGCTTTCGCGCCGCCGCGCTCAGGCTTAGCGGAACAGAGACAGAATGGTCTGCGGCGCCTGGTTGGCGATCGACAGAGCCTGCACGCCCAGCTGCTGCTTGACCTGCAACGACTGGAGCATCGCGCTTTCCTGCGCCATGTTGGCATCGACGAGGTTGCCGATACCGGTCGTCAGCGTGTCCGACAGCTTCTGGCTGAAGGTCGCCTGGATCGAGAACTTCTTCGCGCCGGCGCTGAGCTTGGCGAGAGCGGAGTTCACGTTCGTCAGCGAGTTCTGGATGGTCGCGACCAGCGTCGAGGCTTTCGCCGCGGTGGAGATCGTGGCCGTCTGCGTCACCGTCACGATGGTGCCCGAAAGCGCGAGCTTCTGGGCGGCGGTCGTGATGCGGCGGGTGCCGTCGGCGGAGGCCAGGGCCGTGATCTGGGTCGTCGAGCCGTCGACCAGGTTGGTGCCGTTGAACACCGCGTTCTTCACGATCGTCGAGATCTGATCGCGCAGGGCGACGAAGTCCTGGTTCATGGCCTGGCGGCTGGCGGTATCCAGCGAGCTGTCCGCGGCGGAGAGCGCCTTGGTCTTGAGCTGGATGAGCAGGTCGGAGACCGACTGGCCGGCAGACAGGGCGACATCGACCGCCGAGGTGGCGCGGCTCAGGCTGGAGGTGACGGCGGTATAGCCGGCAACCGCGCCGCGCTGGTTCTGGGCGATGGCGAAGGTCGAGCCGTCGTCGCGCGCCGAAGCGACCTTGAGGCCGCTGTTGATGGCGGTCTGCGTGGAATTCAACTGCGACTGCGTTGCGTTGAGGTATTGCAGCGCGACGAGCGCGCCGGTGTTGGTGTTGACGCTGAAAGACATGAGAGTCTCCGTTCTGGTTTGGGCCGAGCTTCTTGCTCCCGGGCTTTTTGCCCGTGCCAGTGTGTTGGCAAGCACCGTGCCGAACGGAATTCAGTTTTTTCTAACCATCGATTGCGGAGCGCGGTCGGAAAAACCGACCCGGTAGAATTTGACGCGTATTGTTCGCATTAGGCATTTTATGCCTTGCGCCCGGCAATTCCTGCCGCGCCGGCCGGCACAAATTGCCCAGCGGCGGGAAAAAAAGAGCGGCGTGGAAACCACGCCGCTCCTACCCCACTTGTCATGCCTATTTGAACAGCGACAGGACGGTCTGCGGCGCCTGGTTGGCGATCGACAGGGCCTGCACGCCCAGCTGCTGCTTGACCTGCAACGACTGCAGCATCGCGCTTTCCTGCGCCATGTTGGCATCGACGAGCTGACCGATGCCGGTGGTGAGCGTATCGACCAGCTTGCCCGTGAACGTCGACTGGATCGAGAACTTCTTCGCGCCGGCGCTGAGCTTGGCGAGAGCGGAGTTCACGTTGGTCAACGACGCCTGGATCGAGGCGACCAGAGTCGAGGCCTTGGCCTGCGTCGAGATCGACGCCGTCGAGGTGACGGTCACGATCGTGCCCGAAAGCGACAGCTTCTGGGCGGAGGTCGTGATGCGGCGCGTGCCGTCCGACGACGCCAGGGCCGTGATCTGGGTCGTCGAACCGTCGACCAGATTGATGCCATTGAAAACAGCGTTGTTCACAATGGTCGCGATCTGGTCGCGCAGGGCGACGAAGTCCTGATTGAGGGCCTGGCGGCTGGCGGTATCCAGCGAGGCGTCGGATGCGCTGAGCGCCTTGGTCTTGAGCTGGATCAGCAGGTCCGAAATCGATTGTCCCGCCGAAAGCGCAACATCGATCGCGGACGAGCCACGGCTGAGGCTGTCGGTGACGGCCGCGTAGCCGGCCACCGAACCGCGCTGGTTCTGGGCGATGGCGAAAGTCGAGCCATCGTCCTTGGCCGAAGCCACCTTGAGACCGCTGTTGATCGCGTTTTGTGTCGTGGTGAGCTGCGACTGGGTGGCATTGAGGTATTGCAGCGCGGCGAGCGCGCCGGTGTTCGTGTTGACGCTAAAGGACATTGTTGTCTCCATTCCTTTCTGGTGGGTGACGGCGTTCTGCTCGTCCGGGGCGCATGGCCCCGCGGGCGAATTCGCAAACCCCATGCCAGCGGAGCGCGCCGCGTCAACCTAATAAGCGTTTGATATTATTATACTTTTTCGAGGGATGGGCGCCGGCGATTAGGCATAATCTGCCGCCCGGCAAAAAGCGAAAAGGCCGACGCATGGCGCCGGCCCCTTGGCATTCGCAAATCGCTTGGATCAGGCGGCGCCCTGCAGGCCCTGCATGATGTTGCGGTTGACCTCGATCAGCGGATCGAGCGAGGCGCCGTTGCGCGTCACCTGCTTGGAGTAGCGCGACACCCACAGCGAGAGCGAGACGATCGTGGCGCGCACCTCGTTGGTCAGCGCGTTGCGGTCGTCCATGCAGTCGCTGGCCAGCGTGCGCCACAGCGTGCGGTTCCAATCGACGGCTTCGGCCAGCGGTCCGCCGGCAATTCCGCGCTTCTGCGCATCGATGAGCGCGCCCGTGACCTGGCCGAACAACCGGTATTCGGTTGCGCGCGGGTCTTCAGTAACCCGCTGCGTGTTTTGGTAGGCTTTCAGGGTCATAGTTCAAGCGTTCCTGTTCAAAGTCGAAGAGTTTGCGGCAGGAGATCAGCGCCTTGTAGTAGTTGCCCGCCATGACGTCGCGGCTGATCTCGATGCAGGTGGCGAGCGTCTGGCGATTCTGGATGGCGCCCATGAACTCGGTCATGCGCAGCGCGAATTCGTTGTAGTACTGCTCGTTCGCATCGGGATCGAGATACATCATCATGATCGGCACATAGATCCGCCGCGCCGGCGTGTTCGCCTCGCCCGGCTGCATGATGTCCTTCTCGCGCAGCACGCAGGCCTTGTTCTGGATGACGAGGCTGGTGCGCTTGTCGCCGTTGGTGAGGACGGCGCCGTTGAGAACGAATTTCTCGCCCGGCTTCAGGGACAGTTTCAGCGGCATCGATCGTTCGCTTCCTGCGCGGCACGGCGCGCTTTCGACCGGACGAGCCTAAGCCGGCCGTGGTTAACAAAAAGCTTGCGAAACGACGATATGCATTCACGCGGGATTAAGCTTAAGCGGGCATGAATTGGCAAAGAAGATCCGGAAAAATCCGCCATGGCGCAACCGCAGCCCGCCCCATCGATGGACAGCCTTGTCGGCGTCGATGCCAAAATGGAGGCGCTGGCCAAGCTTGAAGCGCTGCACGACGAGCTGGACGCGGCGCTGGCGCGCAAGAAGTCCAATGGCATCCTGCGGCGCGCGATCCAGGCCTGGCGGCGCGGCGACATCGCGCGCGCCGGCCGGCTGGCGCTGGAATCGACCGTCGCCGACCAGGCCAACGCAAAGGCCTATCACGTGCTCGGCATGGCGCTGGAGCGGATGGGCCATCTGCACAAGGCGCTGGTGACCTATCAGCGGGCGTTCGACCTCGATCCCGAGGACCCGGAACTGCTGATCAATCTGGGCCTCATCGCCTGGAACATGAAGCAGATCGACGGCGCGGCGCGGATGTTCAGCCATTATATCGAGGCCTGTCCCGACAGCCCGCTCGGCTACAACAATCTCGGCTCCATCCTGTGCGATCTGGGCCGCCCGGAAGAGGCGATCGAGACGCTGAGGGCCGCGATCTTCCGCATGCCGGAGCAGCCGATCCTGTGGAACGCGCTGGCGACCGTGCTGGCCGAGGAAGGCCGCGCCGAAGAGAGCCTCGTCTTCTACAACGAGTCCGTCCGGCTCGATCCGAAATTCGCGCGGCTGCACCACAATCTGGGCTATGCCTATGCCCATCTGGGCATGCTCGACGAGTCGTTCCAGGCCTACGAAACCGCGCTCAAATTCGCGAAGGACCCGGCCGAGAGGCTCGAGACCGAGCACTCGCGCGCCATCTGCCTGATCGGCATGGGGCGCCTGGAGGAAGGCTTCCGCGAATTCGAGGCGCGCAACAATCCGCGCTTCCGCGCCTATGTGAACCACCTGATCAAGGCGCCGCTCTGGAAGGGCGAGGATCTGACGGGCAAGCGGCTCGCCGTGGTCGGCGAGCAGGGCCTGGGCGACGAATTCATGTTCGCCGGCATCCTGCCCGACCTCGCGCGCCTGGTCGGCGACAAGGGGCTGCTGCAGATCGCCGTCGATGCGCGGCTGGTGACGCTGTTCCAGCGCTCCTTCCCCAATGCTGAGGTCGGCACCTATGACGACCGCACTTTGCTCGACGTCGATGGAAACAAGCCGCTGCGCTTCCTCAAATTCATCACGGACAAGCAAGAGCCGGACTATTGGGTGCCGATGGGATCGGCGCTGCAATATCTGCGCAAGGACATCGCCGATTTTCCGCACGCGGCGTTCATCCTGCCCGACCAGGGCCGGCTGCGGGCGTTGCGCGAAACGCTGAAGGCGAAGGGGCCGGGGCCTTATATCGGCATCTGCTGGCGCTCGATGATGCTGGCCGCCAAGCGCGCGAAATACTACAGCACGCTCGCCATGTGGGAGCCGATCCTCAGGACGCCGGGCGTCACCTTCGTCAATCTGCAATATGGCGACGCGGCGGCGGAGATCGCGCGGGTGTGCCGGGACTTCGGCGTCGAAATCCACGCGCTCGACGTCGATCTGAAGGACGACATCGACGGCGCCGCGGCGCTGTCGGGCGCGGTCGACCTGGTGATCTCGGCGCCGACGGCGGCGGCGGCGAATGCCGCCGCGGTGGGGACCGAAGTGTGGTTCCTCACCGCCGGCCGCACCTGGCCGCAGCTCGGCACCGGCGAATATCCCTGGTACCGCAAGACCCATGTCCATTCGCCGGACAAGTTCGGCGACTGGGCCGCGCTGATCCCGCAGGTGGCCGACGCATTGGCGCGCTTCGCGGCGGGCGCGCGCTGAGCGGGCGCTTCTATTGCGCGCCCTTGCGCAGATTCTGCTCCACCGAGACGATGCAGCGGTTGTAGCCGTCGGTGCCGGGCTGATAGCCGCGCGCGACGCAGAATTGCGGCGCCTGGGGACAGCCCTGCGCGCCGCAGCCATTGGGCGCTGTCGCGACCGGCGGCGCATCGCCGTCATCGCCGAACAGATCGAAATCCGCGCAGCCGCCGAGCGTCAATGCGATGCCGATCGCCAGAATCGCCGCGCGCAGTCTCATGGGCACTCCCCCGCCTTGTTCCGGACTTTTATAGCCTTGCGCGGCGCGACTGCCTATCGCCTGCGGCGCTTGTGCACAGCGCGGACCTGACCGATCCGTAATCCGGCGCGGTCACTGCTGCTGTTGCTGCTGCTGGTGATAGATGTGCTCCGGCATCGAGGGCGTCGGCCGCGATGCGCTCATCGGGCGCGCCACGCGCAGGAAATCCTCGTGCCGCACCGGCGCCGCGGTCGGCTCGACCGCGACCGAGATCGCCAATTCGCTCTCCGCCCCGCCCTTATAGGTGCCGCGCGTCGGCGGCACGTCGGCATAGTCGCGCCCGACCGCGGCGCGGACGTGCCGCTCCGCCGCCAGGATGTCGTTGGTCGGATCGAGCCCGACCCAGCCGAGCGACGGCAGATAGGCTTCCACCCAGGCATGGGTGGCATCCTCGCCCGAGCGGTCGCGGCCGCGCCCGTGATGCAGGTAGCCCGAGACATAGCGCGCGGGGATGCCCCAGGACCGGGCGACCGCGATCATGATGTGGGTGAAGTCCTGGCACACGCCGCGCCGCGCCTTCAGCGCCACATCGACCGGCGAGGAGGCATCGGTCACGCCGGCGGTGTATTCGAACGCGTCGTGGATCGTGCGGCTCAGATTCTTGAGCGCGGTGAGCGGATCCTCCTTGGGCCGTATCAGGTCGTGCGCCGTCATGAAGTCGCGCAGCGCAGGCGTGACATGGGCGAAGATCGAGGGTTCGAGCAGGTCGAACTGGTCGTCCGACAGATTGTAGGCATTGTAGCGGCCCCATTCGAGCCCATCGGCATGCGGCGGAACCGGCGGCAGGTTGGCGATCTCGACCACCGCCTGGGCCTCGATCCGAAGCTCCTCGTGATCGCGCAGCACGTTGAAGTGGTAGACGGCGTTGCCGAGATAGTCCGTATACGCATAGAGCTGGGCGCGCGGATTGGTGCTGAGCTGGAAGGAGCGCAGCATCTGCGGCCCTTCCGAGCGCGGCTGCATGCGCAGTTCCATCACCGATTCGCGCACCGGCGCGGAATAGCGGAAGCGGGTGACGTGGCGGATGGAGTAGAACATTTATCCCCCTCCGCCCTTCGCACCTGACGGTGCTACGGGCACCTCCCCCACCAGCGCGCTTCGCGCGCGCGGGGGAGGCGGGCCTTTATATCGCCGAGGCATCGTCACAGCACCGTCTCCGCGCCGTAGGAGATGTAGGCCAGCTGCACGCTTTCGTGGATATGCTCGCATTGCCTTGTGATGTCGGCGAGAAAGGGCACGATGCCGCCGGCCATCAATTCGTCGATCTGGCCGAAATCGACGGTCGCCTTGAGGCGTCCGGCCAGGCGCTCCACCGCGGCGCGGCGCGCCGGCGGCGCCGAGGCGGCGACGCGGCTGAGCGAATCGCACACCCGGTCGATGGAGAAGCGCACCGAGTGCGGAAACTCCTCGTTGAACACCAGGAATTCGGCGATCCGCTCGGGCCGGATCTGGGCGGTGAAGGCTTTGCAATAGGGCTCGAAGGCGGTGCAGAATTTCAGCAGCACCAGCCAGTCGAAATATTTGGGCGCGGTGATGCCCGGCAGGCTGCGGAAATGCAGGTCGAGCAGCCGGCTGACCAGTTGGGCGCGCTCGAGATGGCGGCCGAGCTGGATGAAGTACCAGCCTTCATTGTGGCTGAGGGTCGAATAGATGACGCCTTCCAGCGTATGGAAATCCTCGAGCGCCTCGCGGAACACGCGGGCCGGATGATGGCCCCACACCGCCTCGGTGGTGACCGGCTGCAGGCGCAGATAGAGCTTGTTGAGATGCTCCCACACTTCGGTGGAGAGCTGCTCGCGCACCTGGCGGGCGTCGTCGCGGGCGAAGCGCAGCGACGAGACCAGCGCCGACGGGTTGACGCGGTTGAAGGCCAGCCCCTGGGTGATGACATAGGCGTCGTGGGCCTTGGGCGCGAACTCCTCGCCCGACAGCGCCTCGACGACGCGGTGCCAGGCGGCGTCGGCATCCTCGCGCGATTGCTCGACCATGGATTCGAGCTTGACCGCGACCAGGCGCGCGGTGTGCTCCCCGCGCTCGATATAGCGGGCCATCCAGTAGAGGCTGTCGGCGACGCGGCTCAGCATGCGCCGCCGCCACAAATACAACTGTCATGGCCCGCGCATGCGGGCCACCCAGGTGACGTCTTCACCGATCTGCCCAAGACCGACATCCCCCCATCCTGCTTCGGCCGAGGAGACTTCACCGGGATGGCCCGCATGCGCGGGCCATGACACCGTTCGGGGCGGCGAGCGTCATGCCTCATTCGCTCAGCACCCAGGTGTCCTTGGAGCCGCCGCCTTGCGACGAGTTCACCACCAGGCTGCCGCGCTTGAGCGCGACGCGGGTCAGCGCGCCGGGCACGATGGTGGTGTGCTCGCCATGCAGGATGAAGGGCCGCAGATCGACATGGCGCGATTCGACCCCGCCATCGACGAAGGTGGGCGCGGTGGAAAGCTGGATGGTCGGCTGGGCGATATAGTTCTCCGGATCCGCCTTGATCTTTTCGGCGAAGGCCTCGCGCTCGGTCTTGGAGGCGTGCGGGCCGACCAGCATGCCGTAGCCGCCCGACTCGCCCACCGCCTTCACCACCAGCTTGTCGAGATTGGCGAGGACGTGGCTGAGCGATTTCTCCTCGCGGCACAGATAGGTCTCGACATTGTCGAGGATCGGCTCTTCGGAGAGGTAATAGCGGATCAGCCGCGGCACATAGGCATAGATCGCCTTGTCGTCGGCGACGCCCGTGCCAAGGGCATTGGCGACGACGACGTTGCCGGCGCGATAGGCGTTGAAGAGGCCGGGCACGCCGAGCGCCGAATCCTCGCGGAAGATCAGCGGATCGACGAAATCGTCGTCGATGCGGCGATAGATGACGTCGATGCGCTTGAGGCCCGAGGTGGTGCGGGCATAGACGACGTTGTCGTTGACCAGCAGGTCGCGCCCCTCCACCAGCTCCACGCCCATCTGGCGCGCCAGGAAGGCATGCTCGAAGAACGCCGAATTGAACACGCCCGGGGTCAGGACCGCGATCGAGACGTCCTCGTGGAACGGCGCCAGGCTGCGCAAGGTCGCGAGCAGCTCGTTGGGATAATGCTCGATGGCGCGCACGCCCATCGAGCGGAACACGGCCGGGAAGGCGCGGCGCACCACGTCGCGATTGGCGAGCATGTAGGAGACGCCCGAAGGCACGCGCAGATTGTCTTCCAGCACCACGAAATCGCCGGCCTCGTTGCGCACCAGATCGCTGCCGCAAACGTTCACATACGCGCCGTGCGGCACCGGCAGGCCGCGCATCTCGCGGCGATAATGCTTCGAGCCGTAGATCATCGAGCGCGGCACGATGCCGTCCTTCAGCACCCGCGCGTCGCTGTAGATGTCGCGCAGGAAGAGATTGAGCACGGTGATGCGCTGGCGCAGGCCCGCATCGATGCGGGCCCATTCCTTGGCGGTGACGATGCGCGGCAGAAGATCGGTCGGGATGATCCGCTCGGTCGCCTGGTTGTCGCTGTAGACGGTGAAGGTGATGCCCTGGTGCAGGAAGGAAAGCTCGCAGGCCTGCTGGCGGCGCAAGAGTTCGCCGGCGGGCAGCGTGGTCAGCCTGCCGTCGAGCGCGGCGTAGTGCGGCCGCACCTTGCCGTCGCGGGCGAACATCTCGTCATAGGGCTTGCCCAGCGCATAGTTCTCATACGGCGCGTCATGGCCGGGAGCGGCGGGGCGGCTGGCCACATGACTGTCGGGACCGCCGAAATCTTCCGTATGCGCCAGGGCATCTTGCTGCATATGCGAAGTGTGACGGGAAGACAGCCCCCGCCGTCAAGCGGCCATTTGCGCAAGGGTCAGGAATATTCTTCGCCGCCCGGCCCCGGGTCGTCCGGCGGGCGCGGCAGGGTGACGACGGCCGCGGGCACGGCCGGCCTGATCGTCAGTGTGCGGGGCGAGGCCGGCGCGGGAAGGATTTCGGTGCGCGGCGCGGAGCCGGCGGACCACAGCAGGGTGTCGAATTTGCCGCAACGCGGACAGACCGCCGACCATTCGGCCTCCCGCTCGGCGCAGTCGGAGCAGCGCCATTCGGCGTCGCGCGGGGCCCGCGCCGCCCGCGCCAGCCAGGCATGGGCCAAGGTCGCGTCCGCCCTTTCGCCCTCCTCGATCTCGGCCATCAGGGCGCAGACACGGGCGCTGGCCTCCTCGTT